>DMKG01000224.1:0-1591 GCA_003454415.1 Alphaproteobacteria bacterium | reverse complement strand
TCTTCAGGGGTCACTGGTTACAGCAGCAGCAGGCTGGCCAGCCCCAGAAACGAGAAAAAACCTACCACATCCGTGACCGTGGTGACCATCACCCCGGAGGCCATGGCGGGATCAATCTTCATCCTCTCCAGCGCCAGGGGCGCCATCACGCCAGCGATCCCCGCCGCCAGCAGATTGATGAGCATCGCCGCCGCCAGCACCGCCCCTATGGCGAAGCTGGAAAACCATAGGCCCCCGACAGCGCCCATGATGAGCGCAAACAATACCCCATTATAACCCGCCACAAAGACTTCCCTAAGCACAATGCGCACGGCGTTGGCGGCATTCAATTCCTTGGTGGCGATGGCGCGCACCGCCACCGTCAGGGTCTGGGTTCCGGCGTTTCCGCCCATACTGGCGACAATCGGCATCAGAACCGCCAGGGCCACGATTTGCCCGATCGCCGCTTCGAACTGCGCGATCACCAGAGAGGCGGCGATAGCCGTTGCAAGATTCACCAGCAGCCAGGGGAACCGCCGTCTGGTGGTCACCAGAACGGAATCCGCCGGATCGTCGTCCGTCACGCCGCCGAGATGCAGAATATCCTCTTCCGCTTCTTCGCCGATCACGTCCACAACGTCATCGACCGTGATCACTCCTATAAGACGCTCATCTTCATCCAGCACCGGCGCCGATATCAAACCATATTGATGGAAAAGATAGGCCACTTCCTCCTGGTCCATCAGTACGGGGATCAAGGTCACATCACGGTCCATGATGTCGCCCATGGCCACAGGACGGCGGGTGCGCGCAATCCGGCTGAGTGAAACCGAGCCGATCACGTGAAAGGATGGATCGACGATGAAGATCTCATGAAAGTCGTCCGGCAGATCCTCCACCGAACGCATGTAATCGATGGTGTGTCCAACCGTCCAATACGGGGGAACGGCGACCAGTTCGGAACGCATCAGCCGGCCTGCCGTATCCTCGGGATAGCTGAGCCCCTTTTCTACCGGCACGCGCTCGATCCTGGGGAGAAGATTGAGCACTTCCGCCTTGCGGGCTTCGCTTAAATTCTCCAGCAGATAGACGGAATCGTCAGTTTCCAGGGCAGCGACCGCCGCCGCCAGCGCCTCACTCGACATGGCGGCCACTACGCGGTCGCGCAAGCGTTCGTCCAGTTCCGGCAGCACTTCCGGATCGAGCCTCGGCCCGAGCAGTTCCAGTAGTTTGCGCCGCTCCTTGCCCCGCAGAATGCCGAGTAAATCTCCCATATCCGCGGCGTGCAGGGGGTCAACCAGTTCCAGCAGGGCTTCTCTGTCGCCCTCCTTGATGGCGCGGGATACGTTCTCCAGAAAGGCGGCGCTCAGACCATGCAACGCTTCGCCGCCAGCAGCGCCAGGCGTTTCATTATCCGCACGTGGTTCTGTGGAGGCCGTATCTTGCACCAGCCGCTCTCCGGTAAAATGGTCTGTTTGGGCGACAGCTGAAGCGCCGGCGCCGTCTGTCCAGGCCATAAAAGCATGACCGGACATTTCGCCCTGCGATCCCGTCAGGCAATCAAGGGGTCAATCCAGTTTGACGCGGGCTGGTGCGGTCGAGAAGACTCGAA
>DMKG01000313.1:5667-7435 GCA_003454415.1 Alphaproteobacteria bacterium | reverse complement strand
GTTGAACCATGCGCCTGCCTGGCTCTCGCCTCCCCGCGTATTGCGCCCAGGACTTGTCACGCAGACCCCGGTCAGTATATTTTGGCAGGCAAAATAAGGAATCCCGCCATGCCAACCGTAAAACAAATCGTGCATGAAATAGCCGATCAACTGCCTGAGCAAGCCACATTTGATGACGCCATGCACACGCTTTATGTGCGGCAAAAGCTGGAGCGCTCGTTGCAAGCGGCGGCGGAGGGCAAGCTTGTAACGCAAGAAGAAATGGAACAGCAGTTCTTGCCTGATGCGCATTGAATGGTCGCATTTTGCGCGCGACGATCTTGAAGATATCATTCGCTATATCAGCCGGGACTCAGCGTTTTACGCACAGGCCTTCGCTGAGCGGGTGCTTGCCGCCACACGTCGGCTTGACGTTTTTCCAGAGAGTGGCCGCAAGATACCGGAAGCCGATGACAATGCCATCCGCGAAATAATCGTCCAGAATTATCGCGTAATGTATCGCGTCGAACCCGAACGCGTGTTGATCCTCGCCATTATGCATGGCGGCCGGGATACGCACAATCCGGCTAATCAGCCCTGGGAGACACGCTGAGCATGGCTCGAAACCCCGGCTTGAGACCATCGCCGCCGTGATGCGGGCGCTGAATGTGCGGATTGCGGTTGAGGCGAAGTGAGATGAGTAGTTATTTTACAGATTAGCGGGCACTTCATGAGCTACGACTTCAAATTCGAGCTTCCCAAACATGTAGAGCGCTATCTCGCCGCGTTATCCAGTATCTACGCGCAAGAAGGCAAACGGCAGCTGCAGGAAATTATCGTCAACGCCCAGATACGGATTCACGAAGAATGGAGCAGCGATAACTGGAACGGCGGCACCTACGGCCATGCGTTAACTTTTATGATCCCTGCGTCGCTGTATCTCTACATTATCAAACAGAAAGACGGTATTCAGGAGCAAATAAAAAATGACCTGAATCAGCTCCATCACCTCCAGAACGAATTCATCGAGCAAGTTTTTCTCGAACTGGAGGTTGCGGAGAATGGCGAATGGAGAAAGGAATCAGGGTTGCTTCTCGATGGAACGCGGGTTGTAGCCCCTGACGCGACTCATCTGGGAAGACAACTGCTTCCGACTCTTTCTAAGCCATAAGTCGGAGGTGAAAACAGAGACAGCCGTCCTAAAAATCAGCCTCCGATTGTTTGGCGTTTCCTGCTTCGTAGCTCACGAAGATATTCAGCCAACGAAAGAATGGCAGGTAGAGATTGAGAACGCGCTTGCGAGCATGGATGGCTTGGTGGCGTTAATGACGGATAACTTCCACGTCAGCGACTGGACTGACCAGGAGGTCGGCTTTGCGTTCGCCCGCGGAGTTCCAATTATCGCGGTACGGCTGGGAAAAGACCCGTACGGGTTCATCGGAAAGTTTCAAGGGCTTGCTGGAAATTGGGAAACTTGCGCCGAGGATATCGCCAAACTACTAATCAAGAATGATCGCATGTTCGCCGCCTATATTGAGGCATTGAGAAACTGTGGCAGCTTTGATCAGGGCAATAGGTTGGCAAATATTTTTTCAGGCATTGAAAGGCTGAGCTCACAACAGATTGATGAACTAGTCAGAACCTTCAATGAGAACAGCGAGCTTCAAGGGAGCTTTGGTTTTAACGGTTCAAATCCTCGGCAGTATGGGGCTGGATTGGCGCCTCTCCTGAACAGGATGGGAAACCGGAATTTCGAACTCGTAAAATCGCGCATAATTGATGTTGTATG
>DMKG01000313.1:3195-5348 GCA_003454415.1 Alphaproteobacteria bacterium | reverse complement strand
GCGCTCTATATTGAGCGCCTTTTTCTAATTCCGGATTGAAGCCCGAATTACTGTGCGGCGGCAAGGCGTGAGCGGCCCTCGGTGAGCCCGTGGCGCAGAAGTATGCCAGGAACCGCGCCGGTGCAGACGCCGTCATGGAAGGTCTCCACCCCATTGATCAGGATGTGACGGTAACCTTCCGCCTTTTCCACCCGGCGCCATTCATTGGCGGGCAGGTCATGCGCCACTTCCGAAGGCAGCAATCTGAGTTTCGCATGATCATAGATCACGATATCGGCCGGCGCCCCTTCCACCAGCGTGCCGCGATCAATAAAGCCCGCGCAGCGGGCCGGCATGGCCGACAGACGGTAATGCGCCTCCTCAAGGCTGATCATGCCCTTGCGCACTTCATCGCACAGCAGTTCGGTCGGGTAACGGCCGAAGCTGAGGAATTTGGTGTGCGCGCCTCCATCGGATACGCCGGGAATGAGATAAGGCGAATCCAGCAGCTCCTGCATGTAGTCTTCATCCTTGTTGAAGGGTGGGATGAAGATCACGGTCGCCAGATTTTCATCTGTCACCAGATGCATCAGCGCGTCAATCGGATGCTGGCCGCGCATCTGCCCCAGTTCGGCGATGGTGACGCCTTCATATTTCCTGTTTTCCGGCTTGAGGGTCTTTTCGATGAACAGACCGCCGATGGGGCCGGAGACCAGCGGCGCGCTGCCATGATCATAGGATTCCCGCAGCGCCGCGATATAATCGGGATTGCGCATCTTCACGACCCGTTCCGCCACACTGCCCAGGGTCACTTCGCGCCAGGCGGGATCGCCATCGAACAGATTGAAATCCTCGAAGGTGAAGCGCATGTCGTTGCCGGTGGTGATGCCCTGCAGCCAGATCTGCAGACCTTTTTCCTGCATGCGGCGGCCCCAGTCGAGCAGGCGGCGGTGCTGATGCGGATGCCGGTTGTTCACCTGCACCGCGTTGAACAGGATCGGGCGCCCGGCCACTTCCGCCAGCTTTTCAGTGAAGGTCAGGTCAGCCTGGAAATCGGCTTTGGCCTGGGTCAGCTGGATAAAGCCCTCGCCGCGGTTGCGCAGCACGCGCGCGAAAGCGAAGCAGGTTTCATCCGACATGAGATCCGTGGTCATCGGCGTGCCGTCATAATCGCGCTGCACCGAGGTGTAGCCGTCGCCCAGGCGCTGCGCCGACCAGCCGCAGCCGCCCGCATCCAGCGATTTCTCCAGCAGGCGGCACATTTCGTCGAGTTCCGCTTTGGTGGGTTCGCGCCGCTTGCTTTCCTCCAGACCCATCACATAGACCATCAGCGGACCTATAGGCACGAAGCTGAGCACATTGACGCCCTTCGGAGATTTTTCCAGATGGTCGAGCCATTCCGGGAAAGTCTCCCAATCCCATTGCGGCTGCAGGGCGGCCTGCATGGTGGCGAGGGGAATCGCCTCCACCCGCTCCATGGTCAGCATGGCGCGTTCGCGCGCATCCGGTTTTACCGGCGCGAAGCCGAAACCGCAATTGCCGATGGCGACCGACGTTACCCCATGCCAGCTAGAGGTGGTGAGATAGGGGTCCCACAAAAGCTGCGCGTCATAATGCGTATGCAGATCGACAAAACCGGGAACCACATTGAGCCCGGTGGCGTCTATCACCCGTGCGGCCTCGCCGGGGCTGATGCTCCCCGCAGCTGCGATCTTTGCGATGCGGCCATCCCTGATGGCGAGATCACCCATGAAACGTGGGGCGCGTGTCCCGTCAACGATCGTGCCGTTCTTTATCAGCGTGTCGAACTGTGGCATGTGGCGTCTCCCTATATGCGGATGTCAGAACCTCCGTGAATCCTGATTCATCTTCGGATAATTGTGTGATGGGATAATTAGAAGACCAAAAACAGGGTAAAGCAAGCATTTTAAGGTCATGCCGGGCGCCTTTTGCGCGCCTTCTCCCGGCCGGAAACCGGTTGGGAATAAGAAGGCCGGAACGCCAAAAATATGATCAAGCTACTGATTTGACTACATATTAAATTTGTTGCGTGCTTCTCCGCTTGACATTAACAATGCTGTAGATTAAATTGAGCAATGTTGAACGGGCTCGCAGCAACCTTTCCGGCAACGGGAAGCGGCCGCGTGGCCTTAGCGCCAATCATCCAGGAATCA
>DMKG01000313.1:2261-2951 GCA_003454415.1 Alphaproteobacteria bacterium | reverse complement strand
CCAATCATCCAGGAATCAGGAGCCGGAGGAGAACATGGGTCAGATCGACGAAGCCTTCCAGACTGTCAAAGCAGACGATTTTCCGGCGATGCTGACGCCGGAGCGCTACGGACGGCGCTCTTCCGCTTTCGACAAAATCATTGCCGCCACTCATGACCATTTCTGGGATCCGCTGGATCCGCGTTATATCGATTTCAGCCCGGCTTTCGATCTGAAGAATCAGTATCTGGTCCAGCCGAAACTGACGGCGGAACTGCAGACGGCGGCGGCCGACAAGCTGAGTGAAAGCCAGAAAATCCATCTCGCCAACCGGTTACAGCATTACCAGCTTTCGGCGATCCTGCATGGCGAGCAGGGCGCGCTCAACATGTCCGCCAATCTCTGTCATATCATGCTGGATCCGGGCGCGCAGGAATATGCGGCCAATCAGGGGCGTGAGGAAGCCCGCCATGTCACCGGCTTCACGCAATATATCAAGGCGCGGTTTGGCAAGCCGGAGCCCGTCGGCGGGTTTCTGCGCGGCCTGCTTATCGAACTTGTCGGCAGTCCGCTGGTCTGGAAAAAAGTCGTGGGACTGCAAATGGTTCTGGAAGGCCTCGCCATGGGCGTCTTCGCCTCCTACTACCAGTACGCCAATGACCCGGTTCTGGTGCGTCTGATGCAGCTGACCATGACCGATGAGGCGTTCCA
>DMKG01000313.1:1528-1964 GCA_003454415.1 Alphaproteobacteria bacterium | reverse complement strand
CCATGTCAGCGAAGAAGACCGCAACCAGATCGAAGACTGGGCGAAGGATGTGTTCAACGCCCTGCTGCTGAATCTGAGCGATCCCGAACAGAAGCAGCATATCTACGCGGAAGTGGGTCTGGACTGGAAATATGTGCAGGGCGCGATGGTCGAAGCCTTCACGGATGATTTCCGCCGTAAACAGATGCAGGAAAGCACGAATATTTTCCGCACGCTGATCAAGACCCTGTTAAAGGCGGGCATCGTCACGGAGCGTACGGCGCCTTATTATGCCGCCTATGTCGACATGAAGGAACTGCATGCCGAGGGCGACGCAATGGTGGGGGATGCGATCGCCGAAGAAGGCATCAAGCTTCTCAAAAACATCAACATGTTTGCAAAACCGGCGAGCATCGCCGCGGAATGATCCGGCATGGCCGGCCTGCAGGGCTGGCCG
>DMKG01000313.1:1115-1263 GCA_003454415.1 Alphaproteobacteria bacterium | reverse complement strand
TTTTTTTGCCTGTGACAAGACCCGCCAATTGCCGTTATTCTCCTTGCCAGAGAGACAGGACCGCAGATTGATCATTTCCCCTGCCCGCATCGCCATGGGTTCGGCCGCGATGAGAAAGGAGGGTGACTTTCCGCCGGAATGCCTGTCG
>DMKG01000313.1:512-821 GCA_003454415.1 Alphaproteobacteria bacterium | reverse complement strand
CCCATAAAAAATCATCAGGGGAAAAGCATGCCGGTCGAGCTGAAAATGATTTTACCGCAGAGCCGTATAGACGCGATGAAGGGGACCGGCCTGTGGCCGGACATGCTGGTCACGGATGCGCTGGAGGCATTGGCGCAGAAGCAGCCTGACCGCATCGCCCTTACCGGGGTCAACAGCATGCGTGGAAAGCGGCGGGAAAGCGTTTCCTACCGGCAGCTTGACATTCTCTCCCGGCGCATCGCCCTCGGTCTCGTGCATTACGGCGTGGAAAAAGGGGATATGGTCTCCTTCCAGCTTCCCAACTGGTGG
>DMKG01000313.1:0-185 GCA_003454415.1 Alphaproteobacteria bacterium | reverse complement strand
CCGGTGATGCCGATTTTCCGCGAACGCGAACTGTCCTACATGCTGTCCTTTGCGGAAACGAAAGTCATGTTCGTTCCCCGTGAATTTCGCGGGTTTGATCATGTGGCGATGATGGCGGGCCTGCGCAGGGAGCTGCCGGCGCTGCAGCATGTGTTCGCCTTAGGCGGCGAAGGGGGCGGCGAAGG
>DMKG01000112.1:980-10258 GCA_003454415.1 Alphaproteobacteria bacterium | reverse complement strand
TGCGGTAAGAGCGCACCGCGCCGCTGGCGACAGAGGCGGCATGGCAAGCCCCGCCGGGAGCAAGACCAAATAGGGATGGCGCCGCCCTGCGCGGCAGGCCGGTTTCCGGGCCGCCATCCGGGTAGGTCGCGCGAGGCGGCTGGCGACAGCCGTCCCAGATGAATGGTCATCGCCTGCATGCAGGTACAGAACCCGGCTTATAGGCCATCTGACAGTTTTATTGGGGCCTGATAATTTAAGCGCCCAGCGCAAGTGGCGCGGCGTTAGCGCCGAGCCGCGCCGAAGGCAGGGTAAAACAGACCGTTGTTCCCTTGCCCATGGCGCTTTTGATCCACAGTTTTCCGCCATGCATCTCTATCAGGGATTTGGCAAGGGGCAGACCCAGCCCGACGCCGTCATATTTTCGCTGATAGCTGTTTTCAACCTGGCCAAATTTCTGCAGGACAAGGGGTATGTTCTTCGGTTCTATGCCGATGCCGGTATCCTGCACCTGGATCAGCAGTTCTCCTTTGGGGGTGAAACAGGACTTAACCGCGATCCGGCCGTCGCAGGGGGTGAACTTGATGGCGTTTGAAAGCAGGTTCAGCATTACCTGACGCAATTTGCGCTCATCGGCATGAAGCTCCGGCAATTCACAAGGGACCTCGTTGATCAGCGAAACCTGGGCGTTCTGCGCTTTTGAATCCAGTTGTATGAAACAGCGATCGATAAGTTCATGCAGATCGAAACCCTGTTCACGCAATTTCAATTGACCGGTTTCGACCTGGGCTATGTCAAGAATGTCATTTACCAGTCCGAGCAGATACTGGCCGCTCTCGCCGATGTCATTTGCGTATTCCCTGTAACGGTCGTTTCCGATGGGCCCAAGCAACTCGCCGTACATGATTTCGGAGAAACCGATGATGGCGTTCAGCGGGGTGCGCAGTTCATGGCTCATATTAGCCAGAAATTGGGTTTTGGCTTCATTGGCCAGCACGGCTTCCCTGCGCGCGGTTTCAAGTTCCTGCTCCCGCTCCTTGCTGCGGACGATGCTGTAACGCAAAAGTTCGAGCGCCGTTCCAACGCCGAAATACCGTTCATCGCGGGTAATGATGAAACCCTTCAGCAGCGCGCTGGGTTTTTCATTCAGGATCAGATTGCTGACCATTCCAACGGATGACGTCCCGTCCACAATAAGGGGGACAGGATCCATCGCGCTTGCGACCGGTTTTTTGTCGAACAGGGCGTGACCGAACTGGCTGGAAAAGAGCAGCAGAAACTCATCCCGGTTGATCAGGCCGATGGGCCGTTCCTCATCCACCACCGCTACCGTCAGTATATCTGGATTGGCGGCAAAAAAATTGCAGACATCCAGACACGACAGATCTTTTGAAAATGGAGGCGTATGAAGGGCAAGACTTCCAATTCTAGGCAGACTTCTCTTCCTGTCCGACATGATCTATTCCCAGTGAGTATGAATACTTCATCCATATGAAAGAAGGTGAACAGGATAGCATTTGAATTTTTCAGAATTATGACAGAAATATTTTAATTTATTACTGAAAAGTAAAAATACGCTGCCAGTAGCATAAAATTTATAGCTAATATTATAGATTGCTTTGTTTATATTATTTATGCTGTAATAATTCAGGAAATGTTGTGATGGATATTTAATTAATCATTGTGATCGGCTAATATATGTATTGCGCCTGTTGGTATACGGAGGCCATTTTAAAAAATATAAGGGGTGAGAAGATGCCTTCTCGAAGGGAGAGGTGGAAGGAATTTGGAGGACAAGGGTGTGATCTGCTCGAGAAAAGACAGATGAAACGGGCAGTTTCCCGTAATTTACCCATTGAACTCCATGGAAAATCCATGATATACCCAGAAATGCCCATCTCGGGGCGTGTGGGGAAAGTTTTTTGCAGGGACGCCGGGAAGTTATCCCCGCTCTAATTCAAATTTGAATTAATCCGCAAACAGCCCATGAACACGGCCCGACCTGGCAAATGGCAGATAGGGGCGTGGGCGGTATGGCTGGGTTTTTGTCTTATTCCCTGCACAGAGTCGATAAGAAGGGCCGGGTTTCGGTGCCGGCCCAATACCGTGCGCTGCTGCTGAACGGAGACAAGAGCTTCATCTGTTTTCCGTCGCTGCTGGGCCCCTGGCTGCAGGGGGTAACCCCTAAACTGATGCAGGCTTTCATGGAGCGGCAGAATGCGCTTGGCGCATTCTCCGGCATGGTCGAGGCGTATCCGACGCTGGTCTTTTCGCAGGCCGTGGAAATGATCCCGGATACGGATGGCAGGATCGTTCTGCCGGCCGAACTGCTGGCGCATGCCCGGATCGAAGAGGATATCGCCTTTGTCGGCCAGGGGTTGTATTTCAGCATGTGGTCGCCCGCTTTATTCGAGGAGGAGAAGGTCCGTCTGCGTGAACGCGCGCTTGCGGAACGTGCAAGTTGGGTCACTCCGGAAATGGCGGCTGGTCATACTCACGCCGTAAATATGACGTCAGGTGGCGAGGCATGAATACCTCACCCAAAACCCATACAGGCTCTGGCGGCCGCGCCCCGCATCTTCCGGTGATGCTGCAGGAGGTCGCCGGCGTTATGGACGCCCGGGACGGAGGGGTCTATGTCGACGGCACTTTTGGCGCGGGTGGTTACAGCCGCCAGTTGTTGCAGCAGGCGGACTGCCGAATTATCGCCGCGGATCGCGACCCTGGGGCTGCGTCTTACGGGCAATCCCTCGTCAGGGAGTTTCCCGGACGGTTCCAGCTTCTCACTGCGAAATTCAGCGAGCTGGAGCAGGCCCTGCCGCGCGCGGGATTAACGGCGGCGGACGGCTTCATGTTCGATATAGGCGTTTCCTCCATGCAGCTGGACCAGGCAGAGCGCGGCTTCTCTTTCCAGCAGGATGGCCCCCTGGACATGCGGATGGGAGGAAACGGGCCCAGCGCGGCGGACGTGGTGAATAATCTTTCCGCTGGGGAGTTGGCCGATATCATTTACCACTATGGCGAGGAGCGGCGGGCCCGGGCCATTGCGAAAGCGATCGTCAGGTCGCGCGAGACGGGCGCCATCACCCGTACGATGCAATTGGCTGCGATCGTTTCCCAGACGCCGGGCGCCCGCTCCGCGCCAGGCGGCAAACATCCCGCAACCCGCACCTTTCAGGCGTTGCGCATCTATGTGAACGACGAATTGCATGAGCTTGCCAGTGGGTTAATGGCTGCTGAGCATTTCCTGAAGCCGGAAGGACGTCTTGCCGTCGTCTCCTTTCACAGTCTTGAAGACCGCATTGTGAAACTGTTTCTGGCGTCGCGTTCAGGCATCCGCAGAGGCGCGTCCCGGCATATGCCGGAGGAAGCGGCCCCCGCTCAGGCGCCCAGTTTCAAATTACTGTGGAATGGCGCGCGCAAACCAGGGGCCGGGGAGCTTCGGGCCAATCCGCGTGCGCGCTCAGCGCGTTTACGGGCCGCCGTCAGAACCAGCGCGCCCGCCCTGACGGAGGCGTTCTTGCCGGAGTTTTTGCCGGCGCCAGCTCCGTTCACGCCACACAAGCCTTGAGGGGACTGATCAGATGCTGCGCTTCATCACTATTTTTGTCATGATCATGCTGTGTGGTGTTTCCGCTGGCCTCTATCATGTAAAATATTCAGTCGATCATATGGAGCGCGAGGGCGAGACGCTCAAAAGCACTATCGCGCAAGAGAAAGAGTCGATCCGCATCCTGCAGGCGGAGTGGAGCACGCTGAACCGGCCCAGCCGTCTGCAAAAGCTGAGTGAGCGTTACCTCGATCTCGTGCCGGTGCAGGTATCGCAGATCGTCGATTTTGAAGCCATTCCAGTACGGGGTCAGGAGGTTGAAGTCCCTCATCCTGAGGGCGGGGCGCAGTCCGTGGCGAAAGCGTCTATGGAAGAACCCATCACCGCACAGACAACGCGGAAAGACAAGGTATTCGCCATATCCCCCGCCGCCGCCAGAATGGAGCGCCGCTGATGTCTGGCGCGCAACATTCAAAACGCCGTGTGCATGTGCCCAGACATATGGTGAGGCTGGAAGTGCAGCCCTGGCTGTCGGGACGCATTAACCGGGCGATTGACCTTGGGCGCAACAGATTGCTGATGGCGGGCGCTCTGTTTCTGTTTGCATTTCTGGCTATATCCGTCCGGCTTCTGGAGCTGGCCTGGCCCTATGGCCAGAACGATGAGCTGATGCAGCTGCCTGGAAGCGCGCTCGCCCATTTCAAACGCGCGGATATTGTTGACAGGAACGGCGTCGTGATTGCGACGAACCTCCAGACCGCCTCGCTGGAGGCGGACACTACGGAAGTGCCTGACGCCGGAGCGGCGCTGAAACTCCTGTCGGAAGTGCTGCCCGCCATGAACACCGTGCGCGCGCGCAAGTTGCTAGAAGGGCGCAGACGCTATGTGGTGCTTTACAATGACCTCACCCCGCGCCAGCAGCAGGCGGTCAATGAACTGGGAATCCCGGGATTGCGCTTCATACGCGATATGCGGCGCATCTATCCGCAGGAAAATCTTGCAGCCCATGCTGTTGGCTATGTGGATATCGACAATCATGGACTGATGGGTATCGAGCGCGCCATGGATTCCCGTCTCAGTCTGGGGGGAGAGGCCTTGCGGCTGTCTCTTGACCTGCGCGTGCAGCATGCGTTGCGCGATGAGATGTTGCGCTCGGTCACAAAATTCAGCGCCATCGGCGCCGCCGGTCTTGTGATGGATGTCAATAATGGTGAAGTTCTGGCCCTTGCGTCACTGCCTGATTTCGATCCCAATGGAAAAAAGCACAATAAAAGCGAGGCCCAGTTCAACAGGGTGACCCTTGGCACCTATGAAATGGGATCAACATTCAAGATTTTTACAGCTGCGATGACCCTGGATTCAGGGCTTTCGGGGCTTAACGATATGTATGAAACCACGGATCCGATCAGAATTTCACGGTTTACGATCAGCGATTACCACGCCAAACGCCGTCCCATGTCGCTGACGGAAATCTTTTTGTATTCCTCCAACATCGGCGCGGCGAAAATGGCCCTGCAGGTAGGCGGCAAGGGGCAGCAGGAATTTCTGGACAAGCTTGGGATGATGCGCAAACCCGATTTCGAGTTGGGCGAGCTCGGCAACCCAAGCTGGCCCCGTCCCTGGCCGGATATCAGCACCATGACCGTCTCTTTCGGGCACGGGATTGCCGTAAGCCCATTGCAGCTTGGGGTTGGGGTTTCGTCTCTGGTGAATGGCGGCCTGCTGGTGCGCCCCACCCTGTTGCGCCGCCCGGAGTCCGAACCAGTTGTCCTGGGAGAGAGGGTCGTATCCGAACGCACCAGCCGGCAGATGCGTTATCTGATGCGGCTGGTGGTGGGTTCGCCTGAAGGGACGGGCAAGCAGGCGGATGTGCCGGGTTATGAAATTGCGGGTAAAACCGGCACCGCGGATAAACAGCGCTCGGGCGTCTACCGTAAGGACGCGCGGATCTCCTCCTTTATCGGCGTGTTCCCGGCCTCGAATCCCCGTTATCTGATTTTTGTCATGCTGGACGAGCCGAAAGGTATAAAGGAGACCTACAACTATGCGACTGCCGGCTGGACGGCGGCGCCAGCCGCGGGCGCGATCGTGCGCCGGATTGCGCCGATGCTGGGGGTTGCCCCGCGGCCAGTAGAACAGGATGGGGTGCAGCTCGCGGCTTTTGGAAACAGGCATTAAACCCATGCGCGCGGCGGAACTTTTAGGTTCGCTCTCACTGGAAAACATGGACCCCATGCTGGAGATTACGGGCCTCACGGCTGATAGCCGCGAAGTGAAGCCAGGATATGTGTTTGGCGCATTTTCCGGCGCGCAGTCCGATGGCGCGCAATATATTCCGGAAGCCTGCAGAAGGGGCGCCCGGGTGGTTCTGCTTTCATCCGCGGTGGCGGCGAAGTGCAGAAAAGAATATGCGGATCGTGAAGTATTACTGCTCTCGGATCCCAATCCGCGCCGCCGTTACGCGGAACTCGTCGCGCGGTTTTACGGGGCGCAGCCGGAACATATCGCCGCCGTCACGGGTACGAATGGCAAAACCTCGGTTGCGGAATTCTGCCGTCAGATATGGACGCTGCTCGGGCGCCGCAGCGCCAGTGTCGGCACTCTGGGGGTAAGGGGGAATCAACCGGAAGCCTCTCCCGCAAGAGAGGGGCATACGCACACTACGCCGCCTCCGGAAATTCTGCACCCGGTATTGGCCCGGCTCGCCCATGCGGGCGTCACCCATGTATCGCTGGAGGCTTCCAGTCATGGGCTGGCGCAATACCGTCTGGATGGCGTTCGCCTGGCGGCAGCGGCTTTGACCAACATCACCCGCGATCACCTGGATTACCATGAAGACGCCGCCTCCTATATGTATGCAAAGCTGCGTCTGTTCGGCGAAGTGCTGCGGCCGGGCGGGGTGGCCGTGCTGAACCGTGAGGACGCCAGCTATTCCGAGGCCGAGGCGGTGAGCTGGGCGCGCGGGCACAGTATCATCTCTGTTGGGGGCCGCTATGGCGATTTGCGAATCGTGCGTTCTGAACCCCACGGGAAAGGCCAGCGCCTGCGCCTTGCCTATGGCGAGCGGCAATGGGAAGTGGCCCTCCCCCTCATCGGCCGTTTCCAGGCCATGAATACGTTGTTCGCCGCCGCCCTGGTCATTGGTTGCGGAGAAGATCCCGACGATGTCTTTGGCGTGCTGCCCGAATTGCAGGGCGTTCCCGGAAGGATGCAGGTTGCGGGTCATACAGTCCCGGGCGCGACGGTGCTGGTGGATTACGCCCATACGCCCGAAGCTCTGCGCACGGTGCTGGAGGCGGTGCGCCCCTTCTGCGGCGGCAGGCTGCATGTCCTGTTTGGCTGCGGGGGCGAACGGGACCGCGGCAAGCGGCCGCTGATGGGAGCCGTGGCCCAGGAGCTCGCCGATCATGTCATCGTCACCGATGACAATCCCCGTTCGGAAGACCCGGCGGAAATCCGTGCGTCAATTCTCGCGGCCTGCCCCCGTGCAACTGAAATCGCCGGCCGCGCGGAAGCCATTCGCGCAGGCGTGGAGGGCCTCGCCGCAAACGACATGCTGATTCTGGCGGGCAAGGGTCATGAGACAGGACAGGAGATAGCTGGAACGGTCTATCCCTTCGATGACGCCGTGGAAGTACGGCGGCTGCTGGGAAAGGATGCGGAAGGAGCCGGTCATGGAAGCGGTTGAACCGCTCTGGGATTCCGAAGCGGCGGCGGCGGCATGCGCCGGACACAGTTCCGGACGCTGGCAGGCGCATGATGTTTCGATTGACAGCCGCAGCATCACAAGAGGCGCTTTGTTTGTGGCGATTCGGGGCGATTCCGGCGATGGGCACGCTTATGTGGCGGATGCGCTGAAAAAAGGCGCGGCGGCGGCGATGGTCGACCATGTGCCGGAGGGCGTGGCGCAGGAGGCGCCATTACTGATGGTGCGCGATACGCAGGCGGCGCTGGAGGCGCTGGGGGCGGCGGCGCGCGCGCGCAGCGCCGCACGGATTGTGGCCGTGACCGGCAGCGCAGGAAAAACCGGCACCAAGGAAATGTTGCGCGCCGCTTTCGCCCGGCAGGGTATGACCCATGCGTCGCAGGCCTCCTACAATAATCAGTGGGGCGTGCCGCTGAGCCTGGCGCGCATGCCCCGTGAAACGCAATTCGGCGTGTTCGAGATTGGGATGAACCATGCGGGAGAGATCACCCCGCTGACAAAAATCGTTCGCCCCCATGCGGCGATCGTGACCACCATCGCACCGGCGCATATCGGGAATTTTGAATCCCTGACCGCTATTGCGGAAGCGAAGGCGGAGATCTTTTCAGGGCTTACGCCGGGCGGTGTTGCGGTCATCAATCAGGACAATCCGTTCTTCGATTTGCTGGCCCGCCGTTCCCGTGAAGCAGGCGCAGGCAGGATCGTCGGCTTCGGCGCTTCGCCGGCCGCAGAGGCGCGTCTTGTCAAGGCGGTGCATCACGCGGAATGCTCCTGCGTGCTGGCGGAAATTTGCGGCCAGCCGCTGACCTGCAAGATCGGCCTTGCAGGAAATCACTGGACGATGAATGCGCTGGCGGTTCTCGCTGTGGTGCAGGCGCTTGGGGCGGATATGGCGCTTGCGGCCCTTGCGCTGGCGGAGCTTAAGCCGCTGGCGGGCAGGGGGCGGCGTCACCGGCTGCATATCGCAGATGGCGTCTTCACCCTCATAGATGAAAGCTATAACGCCAATCCTGCATCGATGCTGGCTGCGCTGAACAATCTTTCCGGACACGTGACCGAAGGGCGCGGACGCAGGATCGCCGTTCTGGGCGATATGGCCGAACTGGGGGAAGAGGCAAAAAATTATCACAGGGATCTGGCGGGCGCGATCGCGGACAGCCGGATTCACCTCACATTTACAGCAGGCCGGGAGATGCAGATCCTTCATGACAACCTGCCCCGTGAACTGCGCGGAACGCATTCAGCGGATTCTGCGGGGCTCGTTACGCCGCTTTGGGAAACGCTTCGCCCTGGCGATGTGGTGATGGTGAAGGGGTCGAACAGCAGTAATATGGGAAAAATCATTAAGGATCTGCTGGCGCTTGGGGATGCAGACCTTCAGATAAACACTATGAAATCGGCATAAGCGCGGGGGTGAAGGGCCGGGATGCTATATAATCTGTTATATCCATTGTCGGACGATGT
Source organism: Alphaproteobacteria bacterium (assembly GCA_003454415.1). Lineage (GTDB taxonomy): Bacteria > Pseudomonadota > Alphaproteobacteria > UBA11222 > UBA11222 > UBA11222. The sequence goes on along the minus strand of DMKG01000112.1, from coordinate 1,559 downwards.
CGCCGGGCTCAATCTGTTCCGGTATCTGACTTTCAGGACCGGAGGAGCGGTGATGACCGCGCTGTTCCTGGCCTTCGTTTTCGGGCCTGGAATCATCCGGCTGCTGAAACGTTTGCAGCCTTCGGGTCAACCCATTCGCGAGGATGGCCCGCAAAGCCATATCCTCACCAAAGCCGGCACTCCTACCATGGGCGGGTTCATGATCCTGCTGGGGATTATTGCCGGCACCCTGCTCTGGGCGGCCCTTTCCAACCGCTATGTGTGGGCGGCATTGCTGGTGACAAGCGGGTTCGGTCTGGTGGGCTTTGCCGATGATTATCTCAAAGTCACCAAACGCAACAGCAGGGGCGTGCCGGGCAGGATCAAGCTTGCCGCTGAAATCGCCATTGCCGCCCTGGCGGTCTGGTGGATTGAAACGATCGCCGCTCCCGCCCATGGTGGAATGCTGGCCATTCCCTTTCTTAAAAACGTGCTGATTGATATGGGCTGGATGTATCTGCCTTTCGCGGTATTGGTCATCGTCGGCACGTCGAATGCGGTGAATCTGACCGATGGCCTGGACGGGCTGGCGATCATGCC
>DMKG01000112.1:532-723 GCA_003454415.1 Alphaproteobacteria bacterium | reverse complement strand
TATGCAAATTACCTGCAGATCATATCCGTGCCGGGCGCCGGAGAACTGGCGGTTTTCGCGGGGGCCATGGTCGGCGCGGGACTTGGATTTTTATGGTATAATGCGCCGCCTGCGCTTGTGATGATGGGGGATACGGGCTCGCTGTCCCTTGGAGGGGCGCTGGGAACGATCGCCGTCATCACCAAGCATGA
>DMKG01000112.1:0-195 GCA_003454415.1 Alphaproteobacteria bacterium | reverse complement strand
GGCAGGCGGGTTTTCGCCATGGCGCCCATCCATCATCATTTCGAAAAGCGCGGCTGGGCGGAATCCACTATTGTCATCCGTTTCTGGATTATCGCACTGGTGTTGGCGATGATCGGGTTGTCCACGTTAAAACTGAGATAGCATGATCACAGTGGATGTCTTCGCGGGCAGGAAAGTCGCGGTGTTCGGGTTGGG
>DMKG01000192.1 GCA_003454415.1 Alphaproteobacteria bacterium | reverse complement strand
CCGTGGAGCGCTACATCCTCCCCCCCTGCCACAATTATGGAGTCATGTGCTGCTTCCGCTGCTTCTGTCGCCGGCGTGGATGCTTGCGGCGGGGTTAGGCGCAGCGCTGACCGCCTTTACCCTGAAGCGGCGGGCGGGCCATAATACCGTCATGACAAGGAGAAACGGCAATGCTGATCAAAATCCTTAGAAGCTGGGAAATCCCGGAACACGCCGTCACCCCTGAAAAAGTCTTCGTCAACCGCCGTCAGTTCATGGCGGGCGCGATCGGCGCCGCCGTCCTCGCAGGTGGCGGCATTGCCGGCGCGGCGCAGGGCGCCGAGGCCGCGGACCCGTCTGCGGATCTGTATCCCGCCAAAGCGAATCCGCTTTATGGTCCGCTTGACCGTCCGGTGACGGCCGAGAAGCTCAGCTCCACCTATAATAATTTTTATGAATTCGCCTCCCACAAGCAGATCTGGCAGGCCGCCCAGGCCCTGCCGATCCGGCCCTGGCAGGTGCGAATAGATGGACTTGTGCGTCAACCGCAAACTTTGGACATCGACGCCCTGTTGCGCAGGGTGCAGCTTGAAGAACGCATCTATCGGCACCGCTGTGTCGAGCGATGGTCGATGATCGTGCCCTGGAGCGGGTTTCCGCTGGCGGAAATCCTGAAACTGGCGGATCCCGAACCGGAAGCGCGTTATGTGCGCATGGAAAGTTTTCAGAACCCCGATATCGCCCCCGGGCAGAAGCAATTCTGGTATCCCTGGCCTTATGTCGAAGGCGTCACCCTTGAAGAGGCGCAGAACGATCTGGCCTTTCTGGTGACGGGCGCCTATGGCAAACCGCTGGCCAGGCAGTTCGGCGCGCCGCTGCGCCTCGCTTTGCCGTGGAAATATGGCTTCAAATCGATCAAATCCATTGTGCGTTTCACCCTGACCGATGCGCGGCCGGTCAGCTTCTGGGAACAGACCAATGCGGATGAGTATGGCTTCTGGGCCAATGTCAATCCGGAGGTTCCGCACCCGCGATGGAGCCAGGCGGTGGAAGAGCCTTTGGGCGCGAAGTTTGGAACGATCCCGACGCGCCTGTTCAATGGCTATGGGGAACAGGTTTCGCATCTCTACAAGAACATGAATGGCCAGAAACTGTTCATGTGAGAACAGGCAAGGCCTCGCCATACAGGCGGCCAATGGCCAAAGGGAATAAGAAAATGGGGGGGTGGGGCCAACGCACACTTGGGGGCTGCGCGTTGACCCCGACGTATCTATGAGGATACGCCATGCAATTGTGGGATGAAACAATTGCCTAGATATTTATACCCATAGAGAGGTTAATTGTCTATTACCTATTTATGATCATAAATTACTGACTGCCCTGTAGGTTTAGATCTGCGCCAAGCCTGTCACAGGGTTGCCCATGGTGTTTACCCATTTGCCTGATCCCCGCGAATTGGGCAATATCGCCCCCGCAAATCAGCAAGGGGGTCTTGACGTGTCATCCATTTCCGCAACCGCCGGTGAAGCGCGCGGTAACAACCTGTTCACGGTTATCGCAGCCTCCTCTATGGGGACGGCGTTTGAGTGGTATGATTTTTTTGTTTTCGGCACGCTGACAGCGATCATTTCGAAGCAGTTTTTTGCAGGCGTCGGAGAAACCGCGGGTTTCATTTTCGCCCTGCTGACTTTTGCGGCGGGCTTTGCAGTGCGTCCCCTGGGGGCGCTGGTGTTTGGCCATGTCGGCGACCGGACCGGGCGCAAGCGCGCCTTTCTGGTGACGGTCACCATGATGGGGGTGGCGACCTGCGCCATAGGCCTGCTGCCGACCTATGCGCAGGCGGGCGTCCTTGCGCCCATCCTGCTGATCGGGTTGCGCCTGGTGCAGGGCTTCGCCCTGGGCGGGGAATATGGCGGCGCCGCCATTTATGTGGCGGAGCATGCACCGGCGCACCGGCGCGGCCTTCAGACCGGCGCCATCCAGACTTCCGCCTCTGTCGGCCTGTTCGGCGCGCTGGGGGTGATTTTCGTAACCCGCAGCCTGATGGGGGAGGCGGCGTTTTTCGACTGGGGCTGGCGCATTCCGTTTCTGGTTTCTGTCGGCCTGTTGGGGATTTCGGTGTGGTTCCGTCTGCGCCTGGAGGAATCCCCGCTTTACCGGCGCATAAAGGAGGATGGGCGCGCCTCCAAGGCGCCCTTGCGGGAATCCTTTCTCCACTGGCCCAATCTGAAGACCGTGCTGCTGGCGCTGTTCGCCATCATGATGGCGCAGGGGGTCGTGTGGTACACCGCGCATTTTTACGCCCAGTTCTTTCTGGAGCGGATCCTGAAGATCCCCTCTCCCTCCATCAACATGCTGATGATGGCGGTCACGGCGGTCAGCGCCCTGCTCTATGTTTTTTTCGCCTGGATTTCCGACATCATCGGCCGCAAACCAGTCATGCTGTTCGGCATCGGCCTGGCGGTGCTTTCCTTCTTTCCGGTCTTTCATATGATGACGGAAGCGGCCAATCCGGCGCTGGCCGCCGCGCAGGCTTCCGCGCCGGTGACGCTGCATGCGGACCCGGCGGAATGCGCTGTGCAGTTCGACCCGGTAGGGCGCACGGTCTATGCCTCCTCCTGCGACATAGCAAAGTCCGTCCTTTCCAACGCGGGGGTGAACTACCGCAATGTGGCGGAACCGGCAGGCGCCACCGCCTTTGTCCTGGTCGGAGAAACGCGGGTGGACAGCGCCGACGCCCGCAACCTGCCGGGTGAGGCGCAAACGGCCCTGCGCAAGGAAATCGAGGCGCGCTTGGGGGCGGCGATCACGGCCGCGGGCTATCCGGCGGCGGCTGATCCCGCAGAGGTGAACACCACGAAAATCTTTTTCCTGCTGCTGATCCTGGTTACCGCGGCGACGGCGCTCTATGGTCCGCAGGCGGCGGCGCTGGTGGAGCTGTTTCCCACCCATATCCGCTATACTGCGCTATCCCTGCCCTATAATATCGGAACGGGCTGGTTCGGGGGGTTTCAGCCGGCGGCCTCTTTCTCCATCGTCGCCGCCACCGGCGATATTTATTCCGGGCTGTGGTATCCGGTCATCATCGGTGGGGTGAGTTTTTTCCTGATGCTGTTCCTGCTGCCGGAAACCCGTGGCCGTAATATCGAGGAGTAGCCATCAGGATCCCCCGGCAGCTCCGGCGCCGAGCACGCCTTCCTTCGTCAGCGACGCCACATCGGCGTCCGTCATGCCGAGATAGCGGCCGAGCACCTCCGCATTGCTTTCTCCCAGAAAATCGGCCTGCAGGTCGAGGGTCTGCGGAAAGGCGGAGAATTTCAGCGGCATGCCGGGGACTTTCAGTTCCCCGAACACCCGGTCCTCGACCGTGCGCACGGTCTGCCGCCCCTTCAGATGAGGATGCGCCATCGCCTCCGGCACGCTCAGCACAGGGGCGACCGGCACATGCGCCGCCTCCAGAATGCGCACCGCCTCCTCGTCGCTGGGGGTGGATTGCAGCCAGCGCTCGATCGCTTCGACGATCAGATGCCGGTTGGCGGTGCGCGCGGCGTTATCGGCGAAACGCGGATCGCCCAGCATGTCCTCGCGGCCGATGACGGCGCACAGACTTTCCCATTGCTTGCCCAGGGCGATGATCACCAGCCATTTGTGCTTGCCCTTGAACAGGCCGATGGGGGCGACGGCGCCATGATGCGCGCCGGTGCGTTTGGGCACGAACGCCCCGCCGCTGCCGTCATAGCCCTGCACATTGATTTCATGGCAGTGAAACAGGCAATCCAGCAACGCGATATCCAGATACTGCCCCGGCCCGCCGCGCAGGCGGTGGAACAGCGCCGCGCTGATCGCCCCGAACGCATGCGCGCCGGTGGACACATCGCCAAGCCCGAGCCCCGCGAAATAGGGCGAGCCCTCCGCCTCGCCGATCATGTCGATAACCCCCGCATAGGCCTGGGCGATATAATCGAAGCCCGGCAGCCCGCTCAGCGGTCCGCTCTGCCCGAAGGCGGAGATCGAGCACATGATCAGACCGGGGTTGATCCGGCTGAGGCGCGGCCAGTCCAGATTGAGGCGCGCCATGACGCCGGGGGTGAAATTCTCCACCACCACATCCATCTGCGGAACGAGACCGTGAATGATTTCCTGCGCCTTCGGGCTGCGCAGATCCATGCACAGGGATTTCTTGCCGCGGTTCTGCTGAACGTAATAGCCGCTGTGGCCATCCTTCAGCGCGGGCATGGTGCGCACCATGTCGCCCGCCAGCGGCTCCACCTTGATGACTTCGGCGCCCAGCTCCACCATCAGCCGTGTGCAGGTGGGCCCCGCCAGAACATGGGTGAAGTCGAGGACCCTGATTCCCTCCAGCATCAATTTCGGCGCCATAGCATTCCTCCCTGTCTGGTTTATTGGCGCGCCAGTGACCCGAATCTGAAGTCCGTCACATTTATCCGCAGGCGCTGAACGAATTTCAGATTCATATTGGCGCCTGCATCTTCAGTTTAGGGTCACTGGCGGATATCTGATTCCAGTGTGGTGTATGAGGGCGCGCGTTACATCATGATCAGGCCGCCATCCACATTGAAGGACTGGCCGGTGATATTGCGCGCGCCGTCCGAGGCCAGGAACACCGCCATGGCTGCGATGTCTTCCGGCTCGTTCATCCTCCCAATGGGAATGCCCTGGGCCGCCTGCGCCTCGATCTCCGCCATGGGGACGCCTTCCTTTTCCGCGCGCAGATCCATGATGGATTGGGCCAGCTCGGTCCGGGTGACGCCGGGGCAAATCGCATTGACCGTGATATTGTGTTTCGCCAGCGCGCGCGCCGCCTGCATGGTCAGGCTGATCACCGCCCCCTTGCTGGCGGCATAGGCGGCGTTGGAAGTGCCGGGATAGCCGCGCCCGGCGATCGAGGCGATATTGATGACCGTTCCCCGGCGGCGCGGAATCATTTCCCTGGCCGCCCGCTGCAGGCAGAAAAACACGCCCTTGGCGTTGACCCTGTGCACCCAGTCCCACAATTCCTCGTCAATATCCATGAAGGCGCAGCGCCGCGTCACCCCTGCATTGTTGACGATCACATCGAGCTGGCCGAAATTCGAAACCACCGCGTGGATCATGCGGTCGATTTCCCGCAGATCTCCCACATCCGCCACAATCCCATAGGATGCGCCGCCCAGTTCCGTCACCCGCTGTTCGATTTTATCCCGGTCGATATCGGCGATGGCGATTTTGGCGCCCTCGCGGGCCATGGCCTTTGCCGTGGCCCAGCCGATGCCGGAGGCTCCACCGGTGATCAGCGCCGTCCTGCCATCAAGCTGCATCGCCTCCTCCCCTGTGATATTTTGTTATTGTTCCACCCATCAGATACGATGCCTGCGCGCTTGGCAAGAGGCAGGCGGAACCGGTTGTGATTGAGGGACTTTTATTGACAGAAAGCCGTCAGAAACATAACCACAGGCGTTTGCAACCCAATCAGTGAGACGCAACATGAAATGGCTGAAGCGGATCGGCGTTATTCTGATTGCCGTGATCGCGGCGGGGGCGGGCGCAGGCTACTGGCTGCTGAATGACCGTCCTTCCCTGCAGCCCTATGAAAAGCTGATCATGCCGCCGGCGGCGAATGCGCCGGGCGAAGTACGGGTAAGTTTTCTGGGCGTCGCCACCCTGCTGATCGCGGATGGAGAGACCGCGATCATGACCGACGGGTATTTCTCGCGCCCCAATCTTTGGCAAATCCTGTTTGGAGAAGTAAGCCCGGACAGGGAAGCCATTGCGCAGGGCTTGCAGAAGGCTGGCGTAAGCCGGCTGGCGGCGGTGATCCCCGTTCATTCGCATTACGATCACGCAATGGATTCGCCAGAGGTGGCGCTGCGCACGGGGGCCGTGCTCATCGGATCGGAATCTTCCGCCAATATCGGCCGGGGCTGGGGAATGGACGAGACGCAAATCCGGCTGGCGAAAACTGGAGAGCCGATGCAATTCGGGCAGTTCACCGTGACCCTTTATCCTTCGCGCCATGCGCCTGCCGGGTTCACGGGGGGTGAAATCGGCAGTCCGTTAAAGCCTCCGGCAGGCGCGTTCGATTATAAAGAAGGCGCAAGCTACGCCATCCTGGTGCAGCATAAGGGGAAGTCCCTGCTCATCAATGGCAGCGCCGGGTTCGAGCCGGGCGCACTGAAAGACGTGCGCGCCGATGTCGTGTTTCTGGGCACGGGCGGGATCGGCAATTTCAACCCCCAGCACGAACAGGACTATTGGAACGAAACAGTGCGCGGCGCACAGGCGAAGCGGGTTATCGCCATTCATTGGGATGATTTCATGACCACAGCTCCCGGCGCGCCGCCGGCCCCGCCCTCCTATCTGCTCGGCGACCGGTTAATGGGCAGTTTCGATTCCATGATGGCCTGGCTTCAGGCCAATGGCGAAAAGGATGACATCGAAATCCGGCTGCCAGCGGCATGGCGGCCCATGGATGTCTGGGAGGGGCTGCAATAAAGGCCATCGCCGATTTGCCGGCTATCGCCTTTTCTGTTACGCCGCCTGCTGCTTCGGGTTGAAGCGCCCATAGAAGGTTTCGTGCTTCGCCGCCATTTCGCGCAGCAGTTTGTTGGGGGTGAAGCGTTCGCCATAGGCCTGGGCCATGCGTTCGCACTCGCGCACGAAACCGGCCGCGCCCAGCGTGTCGATGAGCGAGAGCGGCCCGCCGGTATAAGGCGCGAAGCCCCAGCCCTGAATGGCGCCCACATCCGCGTCCCGCACATCGGTGAGCACGCCTTCCTCAAAACAGCGCGCGGTTTCCAGCGCCTGAATATAGAGGAAGCGTTTTTTCAGTTCCTCCACATCCGGTTGCGCGGCGGCGGGTTTTATGAGTTGCGCCAGCCCAGGCCACAGTTTCTTCTTCCCCCCCTCGGGATAGTCGTACCAGCCCTTGCGGTTCTTCTTTCCGAGCCGGTTCTGCTTCTTCACCATTTCCTCCAGCAGCGCATCGGTGGGGCCGGGCCGGTAGGCCGCCCCTTCATCCCTGCGGGTCTGATCGAGAATATTCCAGGTCAGCTCCAGGCTTACCTCGTCATTGACGGCCAGCGGGCCGACCGGCATGCCG
>DMKG01000271.1:1376-6970 GCA_003454415.1 Alphaproteobacteria bacterium | reverse complement strand
CGCGATGGCGTTTTCAACCCATGGCGGCGATATCATCCTGGGCCCCAGCCCGTTGGGGGGATTGCGCGCCACTATCCGCATACCGGTATGAAATGCTATGGTGGCCGGAAGCGCAACAAGAGGGATTCACTGTGGATGAGGCGGCGAAAAGATTTCCGGATGGGACAAGCCCGGGACAGGGGGCTGACGGCGCCGATATTCCCATGCAAGCCTACACCAATACGGAATTGCTGCGCCGCCTGATCAGCCGGTATCTTCGCCCGCACCTGCCGCGCATTCTGACGGCCCTGCTGCTGATGATAGTGGGGGCTGCCGCTACTGGCGCCAGCGCGCAATTGCTGGACCCGGCGATCAAATACCTGTTCCTGGAAAAAGACGCGCAGATGCTGCTGCTCATCCCTGCCGCCGTTTTTGCCGTCATGGCGGTAAAGGCCGCCGCCGGCTATGGCGAAAGCGTCATCATGAATTATATCGGGCAGCGGATTGTCTCCGACACCCAGATCGCCATGTTCGAACACCTGATCGATGCGGATATCGGCTGGCTTCGCCAGTATCACAGCGGAAAGATCATTTCCCATTTTCTCAACGACGCGGTGCTGATGCGCGAAGCGGTGAGCCGTTCCTTTACGGGAATTGGAAAGGATTTCTTGACGCTGGTTTTTCTGATCGGGGTCATGCTCTATCAGGATGTGATGATGACGCTGATTGCGGTTCTCATCGTTCCCGTGGTCGCGCTGTTCATCCGCCAGCTCTCCCGCCGCATGCGGAAATCAGTGAATTACGGCATGGAGGAAACCGGTAATCTCTCGACGCTGCTTTCCGAGACCCTTTCCGGCGCCCGGGTGGTGAAATCCTATGGTCAGGAAGCGCGGGAGATCAGGCGTGTGAGCCAGTCCATCAACCGCCGCATGGCGTTCATCATGCGCGGCGTGCGCGCCCGTTCGGCGGCCGCGCCCATCACGGAATCGCTCACCGGCCTGGCGATAGCCGCCGCCATTTATTACGCTGGCCACAGAGCTCTTGCAGGAACAATGGAGATCAATCACTTCGCTGCTTTTCTGGGGGCCATGATGCTTGCATATCAACCCCTAAAAAGCCTGGCGACGCTGAGCACCGCTTTACAGGAAGGCCTCACGGCGGCGGCGCGGAGTTTTTCGCTGATGGATGTCAAGCGCAGGGTTTCCGATGCGCCGAATGCAAGGCCCTTTACGGTGCGGGAAGGCCGCATCCGGTTTGAGAAGGTAGGGTTCGCCTATGGTCCCGCCTCCCCGGCGCTGGATAACGTGGATCTGGAAATCGCGCCCGGCGAAACTGTGGCGCTGGTAGGCCCCAGCGGGGCAGGTAAAAGCACTCTGCTGAACCTGATTCCCCGGTTTTACGATGTGACTTCCGGGCGGCTCACGGTCGATGGGATGGACGTTCGGGAGATGACGCTTGCTTCGCTGCGCCAGGCGGTTGCGCTGGTGACCCAGGAGCCTTTCCTGTTCGATGATACGGTGCGCGCCAATATCGCCTATGGCCGGCCGGATGCGGACAGCAACGACATTGAGGCCGCCGCGCGGGCGGCTGACGCCCATGACTTCATCCTTTCCCTTCCCCAGGGTTACGCCACCACTGTGGGAGAGGCTGGCATGCGGCTTTCCGGCGGACAGCGCCAGCGCATCGCCATCGCCCGTGCGATGCTGAAGAACGCTCCGATTCTGCTGCTGGACGAAGCGACCTCCTCTCTCGACACGGAATCCGAACGCCAGGTGCAGGAGGCTCTGGCGAAGCTTCGGCAGGGAAGAAGCTGTGTGGTCATAGCGCACCGGCTGTCAACCATCCTCGATGCGGACCGTATCCACGTGCTGACGGCCGGGCGGATCGCCGAATCAGGAACCCATCGGGAATTGCTGGCCCAAAACGGCATGTATGCGGTTTTATACCGCAGCCAGTTTGAGGCAGATGAAACGCATTTTCAGCATAAAGCGCAGCATGCCAGCCCATAGAATCTCATGCCGCCGTTAAAGCAAATCATCCGTTCTCAAATCATTCAAAGCGCTATATGCTGGATCCTCGCCGGTTATATCCGGCTGATATGGCTGACCAGCCGCTGGCGCGTCATGGGGGCGCATGTGCCGGCGGAATATTGGGACGGCCGCAAGCCGTTTATTCTGGCTTTCTGGCATGGGCGTCTGATGATGATGCCCTATTGCTGGCGGCGGGGGATGAAGATGAACATGCTGATATCGCGGCATCGCGATGGGGGATTGATTGCTGGGGTAATCCGTCATTTTGGCCTCGGAGCGGTGCGCGGATCCAGCGCAAAGCCTGGAAAGAACGACAAATCCGGCGGTGGGGCGCTGCGGGCGATCATCAGGCTTTTGTCCTGCGGGGAATATGCGGGGATTACGCCCGACGGGCCGCGCGGGCCCGCAATGCGCGTGGGGGGCGGGGTTTTGGCGATGGCGCGTCTGTCCGGCGCGCCCATCATCCCTGTCACCTTCGCCGCGAGCCCGCGCATTCATGTGAATAGCTGGGACAGATTTCTTGTGCCTCTCCCATTTGGACGGGGCGTTTTCATTTGGGGCAATCCCCTGACAGTTCCGCGCGACGCGGATGACGGGGTGCTCGATCAGGCGCGTCAGATGCTGGAAAATGATCTTATCCGCATCACCAGGGAAGCGGATGATCTTTGCGGCCATGGTTGGGTCTGATGCTGCGGTTTTACCGACTGCTGAGTATGTTGTCAGGCCCTTTGCTTTATCTTCTGTTGCTGTGGCGCGTCAGGGCAGGGAAAGAGGATAAGCAAAGAATTGCAGAGCGCAGAGGCGTGGCGGGCGCCGCCCGTCCGGCCGGAAGGCTTCTGTGGATCCATGCCGCAAGCATCGGCGAGGCGTTGTCCGCGCTTCCTCTGGCCCAGAAATTTCTGAAGACTCATTCCGATCTTACTGTTCTGTTCACCACGGGCACCCTGACCTCGGCCCAGATTCTGATGAAGCTTTCTCCCGGGCGGGTGCTGCATCAGTTCGTTCCGCTGGACCATCCGAAATGGGTGGCCAGGTTTCTCGATCACTGGCGGCCTGATATGGCGGTGTGGATCGAATCCGAAATCTGGCCGAATCTGATGCTCGAAACCGCAGGCCGCAGAATCCCGATGGCGCTGGTGAATGGGCGGATGTCGTCCCATTCCTTCCGGCGCTGGCGCATGGGCAGGCCGGCCATGGAGCGGCTGCTGACTCTTTTTGGCGTCATGCTTGCCCATGATGAACAGAGCGCCGCCTTTTTCAGCGAACTGGGCGCCAAGCGGGTGCAGTTTGTCGGGGATCTGAAACGGGCGTCGGATCCGCTGCCTGTCGATGAAGAGGAACTGGCCAGATTGGAGGCCGCCATTGGCGCCCGCCCCGTATGGCTTGCAGCCAGCACCCATGACGGTGAGGAAAAGGCGGTAAAACGGGTGCATGAAAAACTGCTTGCCGAGTTTCCTTCCCTGCTCACCCTTATCGCCCCGCGCCACGCCAATCGCGGCGACGAAATCGCCAACATGCTTGGCGAAGGAAATCTGCGCGTCGCCCGCCGCAGCAAAGGCGAGGTCCCTCTGCCCGAAACCGGCATTTATCTGGCGGATACGATGGGGGAAATGGGGCTGATCTACCGGTTGGCGAAAATCGTCTTCGTAGGGGGCAGCCTTGTTCGCCATGGCGGACAGAACCCTTTGGAGCCCGCGCGCCTTGGCGCGGCCATTTTGTATGGTCCACACGTCGAGAATTTTTCTGAAATCTATGACGCGCTGGAATCCAAGGGCGCGGCGCGGTGGATTTCAGACAGGCATGCGCTTGAACGCGTCGTGGCGGGGTTGTTGCGGGATCCGCGGACCGTCAATATGCGCGGTCTGGCCGGCAAGGCCTATGCCATTGCAGGCAGGGATAAGGTATTGGATAGGATCGTCGAAGCAATCGGACCGTTACTGCCGGAAGCCTGATCATGCAAGCTCCGCAATTCTGGTATCCCGACCGGGGACGGAATGAATTCCCCATATCCCTTCTGCCATGGCTGTTGTCGCCGGTTGCGGGGGCGTATCTTGCGGCAGGGTGGTTGCGCCGCCGTATCGCGCGGCCCTATCGCGCCCCTGTTCCGGTATTTTGTATCGGTAATCTCGTGGCGGGGGGTACAGGTAAAACCCCCACAGCCATCGCCATCGCCAGACGTTTTCAGGCAATGGGCGCCAAGGCGCATTTTCTCAGCCGTGGATATGGCGGCCATCATTCCGGCCCCCTGCAGGTGGACGCCGCGCGCCATTCCGCCGCTGAAGTCGGGGATGAGGCGCTGCTGCTGGCCGCTGCGGCCCCGACCTGGATCGCGCGGGACCGTAAGAAAGGAGCAAGGGCGGCGGTGGCGGGTGGCGCGGATGTCCTTATCCTCGATGATGGGCATCAGAACCCGCATCTGGTCAAGGATATATCCGTCGTGCTGACCGACGCGCGGGGGTTCGGAAATGGCTGGGTGATCCCTGCGGGCCCCCTGCGGGAGCGGCCATGCAAGGGATTCGCCCACGCCCAGGCTGTCCTGATCATTGGCGCGGGAAAGGTGGCGGGATTACCGGACGATTTGCCCTTGTTGCAGGCTTTCAAACAGTTCAGCGACGCGGAGGATCTGACAGGCCGCCGCCTCTACGCGTTCTGCGGCATAGGCGCGCCGGGCCAGTTCTTTGGGATGCTGCAGGCGGCGGGCGCAAATGTGGTGGGAACGCAGACGTTTGCCGATCATCATCCGTTCACCGGTCTGGAAATCGAGCATCTCCTGTCAGCGGCGCAACGCGCGGACGCGACAGCAGTGACGACGGAAAAAGACTGGGTGCGTCTGCCCCTCGCGGCCCGTGATCTGATCCGTCCCATCAGGATGGAAATGGTTTTTTCAGACGCGCAGGCGCTGGACCGGCTGCTTTCTTCCCTGCTGAGCAAACGCGCATGAAGACCCTGAAGAAAAGCGTGGCTCTGCGCCACAGGACGGAAGCTCTGCTGATGCGGGGCCTGCTCGGACTGCTGCGGTTTCTGCCTGTGGATCTGGCCTCGGATCTGGGCGGGCGTATGATCCGCGCCATTGGCCCGCATCTCGGGGTCAGCAGGCGTGCGCGGCGCAATCTGACGCTTTGCGGAATCGGCGATACGCAGACGGAACGCGAAGCGATCATCCGCGGCATGTGGGACAATCTCGGCCGCACAGCCTGTGAATACGCGCATTTGCCCGCCTTCCGGTTTTATGAAGCAAACAGCCGGACGGAAGTGCGCGGCATGGAGCATGTTGACCATGCGATCGCCCAGGGCAAAGGCGCGATCTTCATCAGCGGGCATTTCGCCAATTGGGAATTGCTTCCCATGGCTCTGGTCCAGCGCGGTCTTGCAGTGATGGCGGTGTACCGGCCAGCCAATAATCCGTTTGCGGATGAAATCATAAACCGGCTGCGGCATGAAGCGGGCGTCACCCATCTTGCCCCCAAGGGCGGCGCAGGGGCGCGCATGCTGCTTTCCTGGATGGCAGGGCGGAACTATGCGGCGATGCTTTCCGATCAGAAAATGAATGATGGAATCGAAGCGCCTTTTTTCGGGCGCCCGGCC
>DMKG01000271.1:794-1147 GCA_003454415.1 Alphaproteobacteria bacterium | reverse complement strand
GCGCCCGGCCATGAGCTCTTCGGCCGCGGCGGTGCTGGCGCGGCGTTTCAGCTGTCCGCTGATCTTTGCTTCGATCCGCAGAACAGAAGGGGCGCACTTCATCATCGAGGCGGAGGCGCCCATTTACGTGGCGCAGACTGAGGACCGCAACGGAGATATTCTGGCGGCTGTGATGGAAATCAACCGCCGTCTGGAAAATTTCATCCGCGCCTGGCCGGAGCAGTGGCTGTGGCTGCACCGGCGCTGGCCGGAGTAGTTTTTTTCAGATTCCACTCCCGCGTGGCGGAGGCCACGGCGTCACGATAGGCTTCCTGCCGGCCGGGATTCCAGTAACGCAGCTCCTCCAGCGGGAT
>DMKG01000271.1:0-568 GCA_003454415.1 Alphaproteobacteria bacterium | reverse complement strand
CTCCTCCAGCGGGATCGGATCTCCCGTCAGGGCGCAGAGCACAAAACCGCCCGGTTTCAGGACGTGAAAATCCGCCAGGTCATAACGCAGTTCGGCCTTACCGCCCGGATTACCCTTGAAGCTTTTTTCATCCATCGTTCAGTCTTGCGTCTGGTTCCATCTTCAGAACAACCTGCCCTGCGGGCTTTCCGTCCTGGGGGTTTCGCCGTCCCTGCGGCCCGTATCGGGTTTTGATGCGTTGATTGTAGCACTGCGCCGCCCATCCTGGAATTCGATTTCGACGCCAAGGCCGGGGGTGGCGCTGAGGGCGCGCGCCAGGATGCGGCCCCTGGGTCCGCGAACCACCGAAAAGCCGCGCGCCAGAACCCCCTGATAGGACAGCGCGCGCAACAGTTTGGCGGCGCTGTCCAGGCTGGCGGCGCGCTCCCCCTGGCCGCGCGCCCAGGCTTCCTGCAACCGGCGGGCGGCCTCTCCCAGGGAGCGCGCTTCGCGTTTCAGGGCGTCGCGCACCAGTCCCGCCCGCAACCGGGCGGCGTGGCGCGCCAGTCGGCCATTCGCGGCCTGCCGC
>DMKG01000016.1:3829-6940 GCA_003454415.1 Alphaproteobacteria bacterium | reverse complement strand
AACCCCAACCGAACCCCACAAAGTTCAGGATTTCCGGTCCGCCGCGGATTTTTTGAAGACGGAACTCTCGCCTGGAAATAACGTGGTTTTCAGTGACAGCATCGCCCTCACCTGGGGATTGAGCTGGTATCTTTCAGGCCCTGACGCCGTATCGGCCGCCAGAATGCAGCCCCCGCCCAATACGAGATGGCAAGCCATGTATAAACGGCTTGGCCATAACCTCGTTGGCTGGCTTGGGCTCAAGGAACATGGAGATGCAATCACCTGGAACGGGGTTCCGGTGATTACAGAATCAGAAACCATTGATAAAATCGATCGGTATGAACAGGTTTGGCTTGTCCGTTTCGACTGGGCATCCAAGTATGAGACTGCCGATATTTTACTGAAGAATGGATACAGGCAGGGTTTGGTGAAATCGTTTCGCGGCCTGCATATCCACCGCTTCGATAACGTCATGTAATGTCAGCTTAAAGCTGGGACAAGACTGAAGTTGCCGGCAAATTCGAACAGACAAGCGCGAGATACTGAAAGAAATGACTGATAATCTTGATTCCAAGAGCGATGCCGAGATCGTGCTGTCCATTATTGTGCCCGCTTATAATGAGCAGGACAGTATTGAGGAGTTATACTCTGATATCGGGAAAGCCTGTGACGCCAAGGGATACGGCTGGGAGCTGATTTTTATAGATGACGGCAGCACCGACGCCACGCCGGAGCGTTTGCGTGATCTGGCGCAGAAAGATGGCAGAGTCCGCGTTGTCACCTTCCGGCGGAATTTTGGCAAGGCTGCGGCACTGGACGCGGGCTTCCAGCGCGCAAGTGGCGATATCATCATTACTGCGGATGCCGATTTGCAGGATGACCCGGCTGAAATTCCAAATTTTGTAGCGCGCATAAAAGCCGGATATGACGTTGTCAGCGGATGGAAACAGACACGCCACGATCCACTCGGCAAAACCCTGCCTTCAAAGCTGTTCAATGAAGTGGTAAGCCGGGTATCGGGGATAAGGCTGCATGACTTCAATTGCGGATTCAAGGCGTATAGGCCTGAATCCGTAAAGGGGCTGCGTCTCTTTGGTGAACTCCATCGATTCATCCCGGTCATTCTTCACTGGCGCGGGTACAGGGTCGGCGAAATGGTGGTGAATCACAGGCCGCGCAAGTTCGGGCATTCAAAATATGGCATTGAGCGCCTCCTGAAAGGACTGTTCGACCTGATGACGGTTATGCTCACTACGCGATTCTCAGCGCGTCCCCTGCATATATTCGGCGGTGCGGGCTTCATTTTCGGGGCTACTGGCGCCGTATGTCTGTTCTATCTTGCGGTTTTGTGGTTGCTGGGATTAGGCCCGATTGGCAATCGTCCGCTGCTGACCTTTGCCTGGCTGTTCGTTGTGGTTGGCGTACAGCTTATCAGCATGGGACTGCTGGCCGAATTGATACAGCGCCAGCGCGTCGACGATCCGCTTGGCTATGTTATAAAATCCGATACCAAGACGTTGTCCAGACCTGCCGCCGATAAAGAGTTATCAGGGATCTCGTGAAATTGCGAAGCGTATGAAAATATCCGACGAAAGTGCATTCGTATTCTTATGCAGGTAAATTACGTAAAAGATATCAGCATCGTCAGCGCTGCCGCCGTGATCTTCCTGGCAGTGAGCTGGATTGGTTTCTACGGCGGTGATGACTGGCAATATTCCGAGGCGGCCAGACAATGGCTGTCGGAGGGATTGTTTCTGGGCGAGACCCACTGGTCTGTGCGCCATACCCATGTGCTCCCGATTGCGGCCAGCTATGCGATATTCGGGCTTGGAGAGTTTCAATTACTCCTGCCATCTCTCGTCTTTTATTTCGCGAGCCTGATAATCATCTACGCCCTGCTGAACAAATATATCGGCCGGGAAGCGGCGCTGATCTCCTGTCTTCTACTGAGCAGCACGCCCATCCTGGTTTTTATCACGACCATGACGCGGCCGGATATTACCGAGGCGTTTTTCGTGCTGTTATCGGTATGGTTTTTCTGGAATGCGCCTCACAGCGCTGTACAAAACAGAATGTTGTTTGTGGCGGGTCTTGCAGCGGGACTGGCCTGGATGACGCGGGAGACAAGTGTAAGCTTACTGCTTGTGTTTGGCCTTCTGTTTCTGGCTGGCCGCCGCATAAACCGCAATTATTACTGGATCATGGCCGCAGGTTTCTTCGCCATCCTGGCGATTGACGCATTATATTCCACATTGATGGATGGCAACCCATTCTACCGGTATATAACCATAATCTCCTCCCATGGCGCCCAATTATCCAAAAACGTCGGCTACCAGATTTCGCTGCTTGGCGTAGGAGAAACCGCGTCCAGCGCCGCTGGAAATATTTCCCTCCACTGGTCAATAGATCCTCTCATCGCCATACTGGCCAATCAGGAGTTCGGTCTGTTATTCTGGTTTTCCATACCGGCTGGCCTATGGTTGTGTTTCAGCCGGAAAATTGATCCCGGTCATCGAGAACTGGCGCAGTTTTTTTCCTTGCTTGCCCTAGTCTGGTTTGTAACAGTTTCTTATGGTCTGGGATTACGTGAACAGCCGCGATATTTCACAATCCCATCGATCGCATCGGCCGTTCTGATAGGAATTGCTTTTACTGAATCTGCCATCGTTATTTCACGCGCGGGAAGGATCGCGCTTATATCCCTGCTCATTTTGGTTAATCTGTTTTGCTTCTATATAGACAATGACGACCCCCTATACGAAGAGCGGGCAGCCGTGCGTTTGGCCGGAGAGATGGCGGAGCCCATTTACACAAATGCAAACTCAGCCCTGATGGGGAACCGGCTTTTACAGATCAAACAATTGCCTGGAGTGGTTAGCGACGAACTGCCCCCGCCGGGCGCCATTTATTTTTACGTTCCCTGTAAAGAAGAAAATATTCCGTGTAATACGCTTAAGCAGCCTGACAAAAACCCGGAATTTGAACCGGAAAAACTGAGATCTGAATGGACGCCGGTATGGCGCGATGATCCCGGCAGAAAACTTTCAGGGATTCTGATCGAAAAATTAAATCTGAAACAATTTGTGCCTGCGTCAATCTACTACAAGCTTAATTATCCTAGCCTGCCAC
>DMKG01000016.1:1559-3605 GCA_003454415.1 Alphaproteobacteria bacterium | reverse complement strand
CAAGCTGAATTATCCTAGCCTGCCAGTAACCGCATATCGCCTTCCGGGGGCCAAAACCGACGCGCCTGATATTCTGAACCAGAATTCACACATGAGAAGCCAATGAAGCTGATCGTACAGATTCCGTGCTTTAATGAAGAGAATACTCTGCCGCAAACGGTGAAGGATATCCCCCGTCAAATACCCGGAGTGGATAAAGTTGAGATCCTGATCATTGATGACGGTTCAACGGACCGAACGGTCGAGATCGCGCGCAATCTCGGCGTGGATCATATTATCTGCAACAAGCGCAATCAGGGCCTCGCCAGATCGTTTCGTGTGGGGCTTGATGCCTGCCTCCATCTGGGAGCGGATATTATCGTCAACACTGATGGCGATAATCAGTATGCAGGCTGGGACATTCCGAAACTGATACAGCCGATCCTGGCTAAAGAAGCGGATATGGTGGTTGGCGACCGGCAAACCGGTAATGTCGCGCATTTTTCCCTGATTAAAAAAATATTACAAAAATGGGGAAGTTCGGCTGTGAGAAACCTATCCGGAATAAATATTCCGGACGCCGTCAGCGGGTTTCGCGCAATCTCACGAGAAGCCGCCCTGCAGATCAATATTGTTTCCTCGTTCAGCTACACCACGGAGATGCTGATCCAGGCCGGCAAGAAAAATCTGAATGTCGTTTCCATTCCGGTAGAGACCAATGACAAGACGCGTGAATCACGGCTCTTTACCAGCATACCGCAGTTTATCGAACGGCAACTGAGCACCATGTTGCGCATCTACACCATGTACCAGCCTTTGCGTGTTTTCTTTTTCACCGGCACGTTTTTATTAGTGATCGGGATCATCCCGATTTTGAGATTTTTGTATTTTTACATGATTGGCGAGGGTGATGGTCACATTCAGTCGGTTATTATCGGCGGCGTGCTCTCAATGATGGGGTTTCTGACCTATCTGGTTGGTCTGGTCGCAGACATTATTAATTTCAACAGGCAGCTGATCGAGATGACCCTGGAACGGGTTCGGCGTTTGGAGCTGTCAGATGCCCATAATTCAAACAACACGAAGATGACGGATGGAATATAGAACAGAGGACGGCACGGTTATCGGCAACGTAGATAAGAAGTATGAAAGCCGAAATCCGATTGCGCGGGCGCTCATGAATGGATTCTTATCTTCGTTTGACGATCTGGTCCGCCGCGCTGGCGTGACCAGTGTGCATGAAGTGGGATGCGGGGAAGGGCATTTATCGGCCAGATTGGCTCGCATGGAATTAAACGTACGCAGCAGTGACTTCTCTCGTCAGATCGTTGAACAGGCCGCCTCCCTAAATCCGTCTCCCCGCATCAAATATTCTGTCCGCAGCATTTATGATCTGAATCCCGAAACCGACAAGGCGCCCCTTGTGGTCTGCTGCGAAGTGCTGGAACATCTGGAGCAGCCGCTCAGAGGGCTGCAGCAGTTGTCAAAAATCACTGGGGAGTACTGCCTGCTGAGCGTGCCGCGGGAGCCGGTCTGGCGCATCCTCAATATGGCGCGTGGGAAATATCTGAGGGATTTTGGTAACACGCCGGGGCATATTCAACACTGGGGAAAAAAGAGCTTTGCAAAATTTGTAAGCCAGCAGTTTGAGGTAATCGAAATACGCTCGCCCCTGCCTTGGACGATGCTTCTGTGCCGTCCTTATCCGGCCTGATCATTTATTCATAAACGGTTCGAATGTTATCGACGCCAAAAGAAACTCCTACAAACGGTTTGAGGCGGGCTTTTTCGATTGCTCTATCTCTGGGAATCACCGCGGCCTTCGGCTTCATCGCCTATTATTATATTGACTGGAATGCGTTCATATCCGCCTACGCCAGGGTTTCATTAACGCAACTGGTATTGCTGTTCATGCTTGGACTTGTGACGGTGTTTCTTCGGGTGATGCGCCTGTGTGTGGCTATCGGTCAGCCTCTTCAGTGGATTTATTACCGCGCCGTCACCTTTCAGGGGGCGGCGGTCGCCACGCTACCGGCAAAAATCGGAGAGGCGGTGCTGCCCATGGCG
>DMKG01000016.1:0-1321 GCA_003454415.1 Alphaproteobacteria bacterium | reverse complement strand
CGCTACCGGCAAAAATCGGCGAGGCGGTGCTGCCCATGGCCCTGATGCGTCAGGCTGGCTATTCCTTGCCGCGCGCCGTTGGTATCCTGCTCCTGTTACGCTTATACGATCTGTTGATCTTGCTGGTTTTCGGGGCCGCTTCTTTAGCGCTGCTGGCGCCGGAGTTCGGCATGAGCGGGTGGCGTCCGCTGGTGCTGGCTGGCGGTGGCGGAGCTATCCTGGTGATGGTCCTGTTTCCCCAACTCGCCATTCTGGTTAGTTGGCTGTTTCATAAATATCTTGGTTCTGGGGGAAGGCTGGTCGGGTTGATTGACCAGCTTTCATTCACGGCCCGGGATTTGCCCGCACGGCGATTGGCGGGTTTAATTCTGTTGAGCGGACTGATCTGGGCCAGCCTGTTTGTGGTCTTTTATTTGACCGGAAAGATAATAGGCGCAACGCCTGGAGCGACTTCATCGGTTCTGGCCGGCGTTGCCGCATCGATGGCCTTTGCTTTGCCCTTGAATGGAGTCGCCAATGTCGGGCCGTTTGAGGCGGCATGGGCGTCCGTGATGATCCCCCTGGGCGTGCCGCCCGAAGCCGCCATCGCGGCGGCCATATTAAGCCATTTTATTCTCATTTTCTGTAACCTGGCGCTGGCGGCGCTGGGCGTTCTTCAATGGGGCGCCTCCGGTGCGTCCGGCAAACTGATCTAATAAGGCTAACGGCTGAATTTTTGCTGATCAACTGTGCGCGACGGTTGATCGCCACCGCCCTTCAACAAAAAAGCCCGCCTTTTCTGGCGGGCTTTTTCAGGCGCAGGCGCCAATCAGACGCTGTAATACATCTTGTATTCGATCGGATGCGGCGTGTGTTCGAAGGCGTACACTTCCTGCATTTTCAGTTCGATATAACTGTCGATCTGATCGTCATTGAACACATTGCCCTTCTTCAGGAAGGCGCGGTCCTGGTCCAGCGATTCCAGCGCCTGGCGCAGGCTGCCGCAAACGGTTGGCACTTCCTTCAATTCTTCCGGCGGCAGATCGTAAAGGTCCTTGTCCATCGGATCGCCGGGATGGATCTTGTTTTCGATGCCGTCCAGACCCGCCATCAGCATGGCCGCGAAAGCAAGATAGGGGTTCGCGGTGGGATCGGGGAAACGCACCTCGATGCGCTTGGCCTTGGGGCTCTGGGCGAAGGGAATGCGGCAGGAGGCGGAACGGTTGCGCGCGGAGTAGGCGAGCAGCACCGGCGCCTCGAATCCCGGTATCAGCCGCTTGTAACTGTTGGTGGAGGCGTTGGTGATGGCGTTCAGCGCCTTGGCGTGCTTGATGATGCCGCC
>DMKG01000257.1:21766-21915 GCA_003454415.1 Alphaproteobacteria bacterium | reverse complement strand
CCGCCGCCCAATGTCACCGGCAGCCTGCATATGGGCCATGCGCTGAACAACACCCTGCAGGATATTCTGATCCGTTTTGAACGCATGCGGGGACGCGACGCGTTATGGCAGCCGGGAACCGATCACGCGGGCATCGCCACCCAGATGGT
>DMKG01000257.1:13765-21472 GCA_003454415.1 Alphaproteobacteria bacterium | reverse complement strand
ATCGCCACCCAGATGGTGGTGGAGCGGCAATTGGCGGAGCGCCAGCAGCCCGGCCGGCGCGAAATGGGGCGCGAAGCCTTCCTTGCCCGCGTCTGGGAATGGAAAGAGGAATCCGGCGGCCTGATCACCCGGCAGTTGCGCCGCCTTGGAGCGTCCTGCGACTGGTCGCGCGAACGCTTCACCATGGACGAGGGGTGTTCGCGCGCCGTCACCAAGGTGTTCGTGGAACTGTATCGTCAGGGCCTGATCTACAAGGACAAGCGTCTGGTCAACTGGGACCCGAAGCTTCTGACCGCGATTTCCGATCTGGAGGTGGAGCAGCGGGAGGTCAAGGGCCATCTGTGGCATTTCCGCTATCCCCTTGCCGATGGCGCGACCGTCCGTTACCCCACCGCCTTTGACGAAACCGGCAAGCCCGTGGCCTGGGAGGAGCGCGGCTATATCGTCGTCGCCACCACGCGGCCCGAAACCATGCTGGGGGACACCGCGGTCGCCGTGCATCCGGATGATCCGCGCTTTCGCCATCTGCAGGGCGCGGAGGTTCTTCTGCCGCTGGCGGGGCGGCGCATTCCCCTGGTGTTCGACACCCATGCGGATCCCGAACAGGGGTCCGGCGCGGTGAAGATCACCCCCGCCCATGATTTCAACGATTTCGAGGTGGGACGGCGGCACGGCCTGCCGATGATCAACATTTTCGATCAGTTCGCCAATCTGAATGAAAATGTCCCCGGGCCCTATCAGGGCCTGGAACGCTATGCCGCCCGCATGAAGATCATCGCCGATCTCGAAGCGCTCGATCTGGTCGAGCGTATCGATCCGCATACCCATATGCAGCCCCATGGGGACCGCTCTGGCGTGGTGATCGAGCCCTGGCTGACCGACCAGTGGTATGTCGACGCCCACACGCTGGCGCAACCCGCGATCGAGGCGGTGGAGCGTGGCGAAACGGTGTTCACGCCGCGCAACTGGGAAAAAACCTATTTCGAATGGATGCGCAATATTCAGCCCTGGTGCATTTCCCGCCAGCTGTGGTGGGGCCACCAGATTCCCGCCTGGTATGCGCCGGACGGGGAAATTTTCGTCGCCGCCACAGAAGCCGAAGCGCAACAGGCCGCCCGCGAGAAGTTTGGCAAGGATACGCCGCTGGCGCGCGACGAAGACGTGCTCGACACCTGGTTTTCCTCCGCCCTGTGGCCCTTCTCGACCCTTGGCTGGCCTGACGGGACGCCGGAACTGACGCGCTATTACCCGACCGATGTGCTGGTCACGGGATTTGACATCATCTTCTTCTGGGTGGCGCGGATGATGATGATGGGCCTGCATTTCATGAAACAGGTTCCCTTCCGTACGGTCTATATTCATGCCCTGGTCCGCGATGAAAAGGGCCAGAAGATGTCCAAGTCGAAAGGCAATGTCATCGACCCGCTGGAGCTGATCGGAGAGTATGGCGCGGATGCGTTGCGCTTCACCCTGACGGCGCAGGCGGCCCAGGGACGCGATGTCAAGCTTTCCCCGGCCCGCGTCGAAGGCTACCGGAATTTCGTCACCAAATTGTGGAACGCTGCGCGGTTCTGCGAAATGAACGAATGCCGCCGGGTGGAGGATTTCGACCCCGCCCGGTGCCGGCTGACCGTAAACCGCTGGATCGGCGGCGAACTGGCCCGCGCTCACAGCCGGGTTACCGAAGCCCTGGGGGCGTATCGTTTCAATGACGCGGCCGCCGTGCTGTATCAGTTCATCTGGCATGTGTTCTGCGACTGGTATGTGGAATTCTCCAAGCCCGCACTGAGCGGTGAGGATGTGGCGGCGCGCGAGGAGACCCGCGCCATGCTGGCCTGGACGCTGGACCGTCTGCTGATTTTGCTGCACCCCGTCATGCCGTTCGTGACCGAAGAATTATGGGGACTGACGGCGGAATGGGGCAGCCCGCGCAAAGGCCCCCTGATAGTCGCCCTCTGGCCCCGCGACCTGAACGGACTGATCGATCCCGTCGCGGACGAGGAAATGGACTGGGTCATCCGCGCCATCAGCGCCGTGCGCTCGGTACGCGCCGAACTGAATGTTCCGGCAGGCGCGAAAATCCCCCTTCTGGTGAAGGGCGCAAAGGGTGAGACGCTGGAACGTCTGCGCATCCATGACGGACTGATCACCAGGCTGGCGCGGCTGTCCTCCATTTCCGGCGCGCCGGAGAAACTTCCCGATGGCGCGGTTCAGGAGGTTCTGGATGAGGCAAGCCTGATCCTGCCGCTTGCAGGGGTGATCGACATTGCTGCGGAAAGGACGCGATTGCGGAAGTCCTTGGATAAACTGGATGCGGAAATCGGAAAGGCGTCGGCCAAGCTCGCCAATCCCGCCTTCGTGGACCGCGCGCCCGCGCATGTGATCGAGACCGAGCGCGAACGCCTGGCGGAGCAGCAGTCGACCCGTACGCGTCTTGCCGATGCGGTGGCGCGTTTACACGGCTGATCGGAATCAGCGCCTGCGTTATTCCTTATTTCCCGGAAAGGCGCTGAAGGGGAGTTCACCGGCGTCAATCACGGCCGCGTAACCGCTTCCCAGATCAATGAAGCTCTCATCAAGAATTTGCGGAACGGGAATAACGCTTTCAAGCATTGCCGTTTCATCCCGCCCATCCGCATAATAAATGACGCCATACACCTGCGGGAAACTTTCCCCGGTGTTTTCTACGGGAAGCATCAGATTTTCCGTACGTTTGAAACGGCCATCCAGAGTCAGCACGCCCGTATGCGTGCAAGCGGCGTAACCGAACTTGAAAATCATGCCCACACGGGCCATCAATCGCTCCCGGAATTCGGGATCGGCCAAGTCAAGAATGTTCAATCCCGTCACATCGTGCCCACCCGACTGGGCAATGATGATTGCGCCTGCCTGTTTCACGATGAAGCGGTCTGGCGCTTCCACATCGAGGATAAAAATATTGGGAAGATAGGCCTCCAGCTCCGCCATACGGATATCGTTCTGGTTGGGAAGCCGTTTTTCACCGCGAAACTGCCGCCATAATTTCAGCAGCGCACGGGTTTCATTGCGGTAGGGTCCGGCCATATCTTGATCTCATTGGGCGGGAAAAATTTCGGCAAAGCCTTTCGTCAGAATGGCCAGCGCTTCACCGTCAAAAGCCACGAATAAAATGCGATTCATGCCGCCGCCCGCTTCCAGATAGGCTCTGCTTTCGCGTGCCGCTATCCGCGCCGCGCGGTCAGGCGGAAATCCGTAAACTCCCGTGCTGATGGCGGGAAACGCGATCGAAGTGATGGCGTGCTCCCGTGCAAGGTCAAAGCAGGAACGGTAACAGCCCGCCAGCAGCGCATCCTCATTTTCTCCTCCGCCCCGCCATACCGGACCGGCCGTGTGAAAAATGAATTTCACCGGAAGCAGATAAGCCCCCGTTGCAACCGCCTGTCCGGTAGGACAGCCGCCAATCGCCCGGCACGCCGTCAGCAATTGCGGGCCAGCCGCACGGTGGATCGCCCCGTCCACGCCGCCGCCGCCGCGAAGCTGGGCATTGGCGGCATTCACGATGGCGTCCACCCGGACCCGGGTAATATCCCCTTCAAGGAGTTCGATGCGCTTTTCCATCCCTTCAGCCTGTTCTGGCGCCCTTCACCGCATTTTGTGACCCAATTGCGGTGAAAGGCCACCTTAATATTGCCATTATCCAGCATTTTAATCAGCTACAAATTTGTCTGTAATGAGTTGTGTAACGTGCGGGGCTTGCGGGATGTTTGTTTGTTACCATATACACGGAACGATTTTCCGGCGGGTGCTGATTCGCAACACTTAATTGACTTTCACCATTTCAGCGAAGGAGAACACGATGAGAAAATCCGTAGCAGGTCATTTCCTGGTGGTGGCGCTCGGCCTTACGGTGGCTGCCTGCGGCACGGCCCCGAAGGAGCGCGCATTAAGCGGCGGAGCGATTGGCGCTGGCGCTGGCGCGGTCGTTGGGGCCGTAACCGGCCTGAGCGTATTGCAGGGCGCGGCGATCGGCGCTGGCGTTGGCGCTGTCACGGGCGCCGTGACAAACCAGAAGCAGATCAATCTTGGCTCTGTCAGTGATGGCGGCGGGCATGCCCATGGCGCGTCCCGCGTCACGCCGGCCTCTTCACCTCTGGTAGAGGATGTGCAGTCAGCCCTGAACAGGGCGGGCTATAATCCAGGTCCCGCGGATGGCGTCTATGGGCCGCGCACCCGTAACGCCATCAGCGCCTATCAGCATGACAACGGTCTGACCGTTGACGGAGAACCCAGCGCATCGCTTCTGCAGCATCTGCTGAGCCGCAGAACCTGACGCTCACCCTGCCGTAAATCTGACGGTAAAGCGCGCGCCGAGGATTTCGCCATCCCCGGCGCGCCTGTTTTCAGCAATGAGCTTGCCGCCATAGGTTTCGACGATCTGACGGGAAATACTCAGGCCAAGCCCCGAATGCTGGCCGAACGCCTCGCTCTGGGGACGTTCGGTATAGAACCGCTCGAAAATCGTCTCCAGATTTTCCTCCGGTATGCCCGGCCCGTCATCTTCTACAGAAATGCTGATGCTGCGCCCTTCGCGTATGAGCGCAATTCTGATCACGCCGCCCGGCGGGCTGAAGGATATGGCGTTTTCCAGCAGATTGCGGATGACCTGACCGATGCGCCCTTCACTGCCCTGCACAGTGAATTTTTCTCCCGGCGTGATGTTCAGCTGTAATCGGGGGGTGTTTTCGCGGGTTTCCTCATAGATCTCGCACAGCGCCCGCAGCAGCGAAGCCAGATCGACGGGCTCCAGCGGGGTTCTGGAAAGTTGCGCGTCCAGCCGGGAAGCCTGGGAGATGTCGCTGATCAGACGATCCAGCCGCCTCACATCCTCCTGCAGAATTTGTTGCAGCCTTTCCCGGGTCTGCGGATCCTTCACGCGCGGCAGGCTTTCGACCGCGCTGCTGATCGAACTCAGAGGGTTTTTGATCTCATGGGCGACATCCGCCGCGAAACGCTCGATGGCGTCGATTCGGTCATACAGCGTTGCGGTCATATCGGATAATACGGCGGAAAGATCGCCGATTTCATCGCCGCGTTTGCTGAGATCGGGAATCCCGGAGCGGCCGCTTTTACGGTTCCTGACCCCTTCCGCCGCTTCCGCAAGCCGCCGGATGGGGCGCACGATGGTCCCAGCCATCACCGCCGACATCACAATGCCCGCCGCCAGCGCCACCAGAAACACCTGCACGATATTGCGACGTTCCGCGCTGACGATTTCATCGATGTCGCCCGCTTCCGTGGTTAGCATGAGTGAGCCCAGCACCATCCTGAAGCGCTGTACCGGCACGGCGACGCTCAATATAGGCTCCCCCATGCTGTTCTCCCGCACGGCGTTCGCCGCGTTTCCCTGCAAAGCCAGCATGACTTCGACATATTCCGTTGCGTCTCGCGCGTCGCTTTCCCGGTAGAGCGGCCGGCGGAGAGACGTCAGGCGATTTACGATAGCCGAATAAAACTCCTCGATCCTGCTGGCGAGATCCTGATTCTCATTAGGGGCTTCGAGCGGATAGCTGCGCACCGGCTCCGGCGTCAGTATATCCCGGCTGTCTACGATCATCAGGCCGTCCTGGGTAAACAGCCGGGCGCGGGTTTGCGTCGGCAGCACAAGCCGGTTCAGAATCTGCGCCGCCAGCGAGGGATTGATCTGCATCCGGTCAAACCCGCGCGCACTGGTTTGCGCGATGGCGCTGGCGATGATTTCAGCCTGGATGGTCAGGGATTGCACCCGCGTTTCTATAAGACCCGTGCGAAACTGATTCAGATAGAGCGCGCCCGCGGCGAACAGCCCAATGCCAACGATATTGACCACCAGGATTTGCCGTGTCAGCGGTGAAAGACGCCATCGCCTGGGCCTGCGCGGAGCGCGGTTTTCAGGCTGCGGATTTTGCGAGCGCGCTTGGCGCCTATTGAACAGCAGCTCTTTCAGTTTCGGGTCCCAGCCTCATTATAGCGGTAGCCGACGCCATACAGAGTTTCAATGGCGGAAAACGAATCATCCACCATTTTGAATTTCTTGCGCAGCCTTTTGATGTGGCTGTCGATGGTGCGGTCGTCGACATAGACCTGATCATCATACGCCACATCCATGAGCTGATCACGGCTTTTCACATGCCCAGGCCGCTGGGCGAGCGCCTGCAACAGCAGAAACTCGGTAACCGTCAGCGTCACGTCCTTATTCTGCCAGCTGCAGGTATGGCGGTGCGGATCCAGAACCAGCGGCCCGCGCACCATGGGCTTTGCGTCTTCGGCTGTCTCGCTGCGGGAGGATACGCTTTCCACGCGGCGAAGGACCGCGCGGATGCGTTCGATCAGAAGGCGTTGTGAAAAGGGCTTACGGATATAATCGTCAGCGCCCATTTTCAGCCCCAGCACCTCGTCCAGTTCATCATCCCTGGATGTCAGGAAAATGACGGGGAAATTGTGCTTGAGGCGCAGCCGTCGCAACAGCTCCATGCCATCCATGCGTGGCATCTTGATGTCCAGCACCGCCATATCCGGCGCTTTGGCGTCCAGAGCCGCCAGCGCCGCGGCGCCATCTGTATAACTGCGGACTTCAAACCCTTCCGCTTCCAGAGCGATCGTGACAGAGGTGAGAATGTTCCGGTCGTCATCGACCAGCGCTACGACAGCCATATCTGGGCCCCCTTGAGTTCAATTCCGTCCTGACAAACACGCCAATAAACGCCATAAACAAAAAAATAGCGGGAACTAAAGCGAAATTGTGGCGAAAACACGCTATTTTCACGATATCGTCAGATTTTAGCTTTTCCTTCCCGTGTGGTGGATTTGAAGCCGCCGATATTAATGTGGCGACAGCTTACGGCAACTTCAAATCCTTAAACCACGCAGGAATCAGATATTTGCTGGTGACCCCTATGAAGCGGAAGCCCGTTCGGTCCTGGCAGATGCGTGTGACGAACTTCGGATTGGAGTCACTGGGATGTCCATGCCTGCTTTACCGGCTCTTGAAGATTTTTCCCCTGCGGCGCAGGCGCGCCATTTGATGCGCGGGGCGCGCACCGCTACGCTGGGCACTCTGCTGGGTCCGGATGACCCCATGTCGGGGGCGCCGTTCGCAAGCCTGGTGCTGAGCGCCACCCATCCCGACGCAAGACCCATCCTGCTGCTTTCGCGGCTGGCGGCGCACACACGCAATCTGGCGCAGGATCCGCGCGCAGCCCTGCTATATGAAAACACGGCCGGACTGCAAAACCCCCTGATGGGCGCAAGGCTCAGCCTGCTGGGGGCGATCGAGCCCACGCCCGCGTCCGAGATTCCTCTGGACAGAAGCAGATTTCTGGCCCGCCATCCCGGCGCCGCGGATTATGCGGATTTCGCAGATTTCAGCTTTTACCGCCTGACCCCCCAGCGGGCGCTGCTGGTGGGGGGTTTTGGCCGGATTGAGTGGCTGGAGGGTGCTGATCTGCGCTTGCCCAAAGAACAGTGGGAAGAACTCTCGCTGGCCGAAGCCGGCATTCTGTCGCATATGAATGCAGATCATAAGGACGCCATTCTGCACTATGCCCATACCCTTTTGGGTGAGGCGAAAGGCGGCTGGCGCATGGCGGGTTTCGATCCGGAGGGCTGCGACCTTGCCCTGGCGGGACGGTTTGCGCGCCTCGCTTTTACGGAGCCTGTGCGAACCGCAGAGGCGGCGCGCGCAACGCTGGT
>DMKG01000257.1:3315-13487 GCA_003454415.1 Alphaproteobacteria bacterium | reverse complement strand
CTTTATTCCCTGTGGCTGGGCCGGTTCTCCATCCGGAAACGGTTGTGATACAGACTACGGAATTCTGCAAAAATCAGCAGTTTAGGGGGTTGAGCGCAGGATTGTTATTGCAGCAGCCTATACTGGACATTATTTTCCGGGACATTATGTCTCGATAAGACATCATAGGTTTAAGTAAATCGTTCGTTTGGTAAATATACGGCATAGGCGGCGCGCATGGACGGCCGCAGCCCAAGGGAGAGAATTGTGAAACACTCAGGACGTTTTGTCAGCCCCCACGGACTTGAAAATCATGGCGTAACCAAAGCGCAGCTTGTGCACTGGAATGATTGCGCAGCGCCGCTCTATCAGATGGCGGTGGAGCGCAGGGAAGGCCTGATGGCGGAAGGCGGGCCGCTGGTGGTTCAGACGGGGATTCATACCGGGCGATCGGCGCAGGATAAATTTACCGTGCGCGACGCCACGACAGAAAAGACGATCTGGTGGGAGAACAACAAAGCCATCACGCCGGCGCATTTCAAGGCGCTGCATGATGACATGCTTCGCTTTACCGAAGGCAAAGAGTTATGGGTGCAGGATCTTTATGGCGGGGCGGATCCCGGAACGCGGCTCAAGGTCAGGGTCATCACCCAGAATGCCTGGCATGCCCTGTTCATCCGTCATTTGCTGGTGGAGCCTGAGGTGAGTGAGCTCGCGGGTTTTGTTCCAGAATTCACGATTCTGCATCTGCCCGACTTCATCGCCAGCAAGGAACGCCATGGCGGGCGCGGGGAAACCATGATCGCCGTGAATTTCACGGCGCGCATCGTGCTGATCGCGGGAACGAGTTATGCCGGTGAAATCAAGAAATCGGTGTTCACAATCCTGAATTACCTGCTGCCGGAACGCAATATCATGCCCATGCACTGCTCGGCGAATGTAGGGCCGAATGGCGACGCGGCGATTTTCTTCGGGCTGTCCGGTACCGGCAAGACGACCCTTTCCGCAGACGCCAAACGCACGCTGATCGGCGATGACGAGCATGGCTGGGCCGATGGCGTATTGTTCAATTTCGAAGGCGGATGCTACGCCAAGATGATCCGCCTTTCGCAGGAGGCGGAGCCGGAAATTTACGCCACAACGCGCATGTTCGGCACCGTGCTGGAAAATGTGGTAATCGATCCCTACACCAGAAAGCTGGACCTCGATGACGCCAGTCTCGCGGAAAACTCCCGCGGGGCCTATCCGCTGAGTTATATTCCGAACGCCAGCCGAACAGGCGTGGTGCGCAGCAATCCCAAAAACATCATCATGCTGACGGCGGATGCGTTTGGCGTCCTGCCGCCGATCGCCAAGCTGACCCCGAGCCAGGCGATGTATCATTTCCTATCCGGCTACACGGCAAAAGTCGCGGGCACGGAAAAGGATGTGATCGAACCCTCGGCGACTTTCTCCACCTGTTTCGGCGGCCCCTTCATGCCCCGGCATCCCAGCGAATACGGCAATCTTCTGCGGGAGAAAATCGCAGCCCAGCATGTGGACTGCTGGCTGGTGAATACCGGCTGGACGGGGGGCGCGTACGGAATTGGCGAACGTATGCCGATCAAGGTGACCCGCGCCTTGCTTACGGCCGCGCTGGATGGATCGCTCGCCAAAGCGAGCATGCGCATGGATCCGAATTTCGGGTTTCAGGTGCCCATGGCGGTTCCAGGCGTTGACTCCGCCATTCTCAATCCGCGGGACACCTGGCCCGACAAGTCCGCCTATGACGACCAGGCGAGAAAACTGGTGGGCATGTTTGTGGAAAATTTTGAGAAGTTCGCCGGACATGTCGGCGATGACGTCCGCGCCGCCGCCCCCAGCGCCGCCTAGCGCCAGATGAGCCTGCGTTCAGATGGAATCATCTGAACGCAGTAAACCGGGCCGGCGACACAAAAAGCGGGATGCGAACGCCATCTCACCGCATCCATCGCTCACGGTGGGACTGACGCAGCATGTGCTAGCCAGAACCGCGATCCGTTCGCCTTCATCTATGCATTGAGGAGCGGCCGCTTTCTTCCGAACGCCGCAGCGCTTATTCGGAAGCGAAGTCGGGCGGGGTTTCGTCCCGCAGCCACGCAGAAAGAATGGCGTTCACTTTTTCCGGCGCTTCCTGCTGCACCCAATGGGAAACCCCGGGCAGATAGCGCAGGCAGCAGGTGCTGACCAGTTCTTCGAGACCGTTGTTCAGCTCCTTGCCAAGCGCCGCGTCCTCTTCTCCCCAGATCACCAGTGTAGGGGTTGAGATGACGCCCCTCGCCACTGCCCTTGAGGGCTTGCGGAAGGCGGCCCGGTAATAATTGATCATCGCCCGCAGCGCGCCAGGGCGCAGCGCGTTGCGCCGGTAAACCGCAAGCACTTCTTCCGGAAAACGGGACTTGTCGACCGCCATGCCGCGAAAGGCCGCGGCTATGGCGCGCGCGCCGTTCCGGCCGAACACCCATTCCGGCAGCCAGGGCAATTGAAAGAAAAACACATACCAGGAACGGCGCAACTGCGCCGCGCTTCTGATTCCACGGGCGAAAAGCGTGGGGTGCGGCGCGTTCATGATCACCAGTTTCGTCAGATGACGGATTTTTCTGCGCGCGAATTCCCATGCGATGACGCCACCCCAGTCATGACCGATCAGAACCACCTCCTGCACCCCGGACGCATCGATCAGCCCCGCCACATCGTCAAGCAGGTTTCCCATGGCGTAATGCGCAACGCCTTCCGGCTTTGAGGTCTCGCCATAGCCGCGCAGATTGGGGGCCCAGGCGCGATAGCCCAGTTCGGCCAGCAGGGGCAGCTGGGCCCGCCAGGAAAAAGCGTGTTCGGGAAACCCGTGCAGACAGAGCGCAAGTCTTTCGCCCTGACCGCACATGTGCACTTCGAACCGGAGGCCATTGGCCTCCACGAATTCCGTGTTTATCTCCGGCAAGTCTTTCTCCGTCTATCAGACGCCAGATGGCGGCCTTTACATCTTACACTATAAAATTGATTTCTACCTCTGGCTTGGCCAGAATAACCCGATTGATCCAGATCATAGCGTCTGCCCGGATGAATGGGGAATAATGCACGGATGACAGACCGTAATGTAAAGCATGTAAAACGCGTAGGCGCCTTGCGCGCGGAGGAATTGCGCCGCCATTGCGAGGCGGGCTGCCTTTCTTTCGCCAGCACGGCCGAGCTTGCCGACCCCGAGCACGCATGGGGACAGGAGCGCGCCATCAACGCCATTGAGTTCGGCGCGGATATTTCACGTGAAGGGTATAATCTTTTTGTTTTCGGCGCGCCCGGCGCGGGCAAGCGGAATCTGGTGCGCCAGATCCTGGAGCGGCGCGCCGCAAAACTACCGCCCCCCAGCGACTGGATCTATGTTTACAATTTCGCCGAACCGCACAAGCCGAATGCGATTGCGCTGCCGGCCGGCGAGGGCGTGCGCTTTCACAATGCGCAAATGCATATGCTGGAGGAATTGCGCACCGCCATTCCGGCGATTTTCGAAAGCGAGGAATACCGGGTGCGCCGTCACGCCATCGATGAGAAAGTCCGCGAAAGCCAGGAGTCCGCATTCGCCGTTCTGGACAGGCGCGCCGCGGAGAAATCCATTCGCGTGGTGCGAACGCCCGCCGGCATCACCCTGTTGCCTGCGCGGGGCGGAGAGCTTATCAAGCCGGAAGCCTTTCAGGCATTGCCGGAAAATGAGCGCCAACAGATCGAGAGCGATATTCAGGAACTTCAGAAAGAGATCGTTCAGACTTTCGAAAGCATGCCCCGGGTTGAAAAGGAACGGCGTCAGGCGCTGCGGGAGCTTAACCGGGAATTCGCCAATTTCGCCGTGCGCGAAATCATTGACGAGGCGCGCGCCGCCTTTGACGGAATTCCAGAGGTGCGGGAATATCTCGATCTGATGCAGGCGGATATCATCAATAATGTTCAGATCTTCACCCAATCCCATGAGATGCAGGAAGCGTCGGAGCTTCCCGGCGGGGGTCAGGCGGGGACAGGAGCAGGGGGAGCAGGGCCAGGAGATGGACTAGCACAGGCCCTGCTGGGCAATCCATTCCAGCGTTATGAAACGAATCTGATTGTCGATAATTCCGGGCTTCAGGGCGCGCCAGTCTACTATGAGGCCAAGCCCACCGTGCAGCAACTGGTGGGACGGGTGGAGCATATCGCTCAGATGGGCGCCCTGCTCACCAATTTCATGCTGATAAAGGCGGGCGCGCTGCATCAGGCGAATGGGGGCTATCTTCTGATCGACGCGCGGGCGCTTTTAAGCCAGCCCTTTGCCTGGGACACTCTGAAGCGCGCATTGTGGGGCCGTGAGGTGCGCATCGAATCCCCCGCCGATCTTTTATCCATGGTCAGCACGATTTCGTTGGAGGCGGAGCCGATACCGCTGCGCACCAAGGTCGTGCTTTTCGGCGAAGCCATAATCTACTATCTGCTGTCCGCGCACGATCCGGAGTTTCAGAATCTGTTCAAGGCGGTGGCGGAAATGGAGGATGTGGTGGACTGGACGCCGGAATCCGAGGCCGCGTTCAGCCGTCAGTTCGCGGCCATCTGCCGCGCCCTCGGCCTGCGCCATCTGGACCCCACGGGAGCTGGGCGGATGATCGAACAGGTGGCCCGCCTGGCCGGGGATGCGGAAAAGCTATCCCTGCACAACGGCAAGATCAGCGATCTTTTACGCGAAGCGGATTATTGGGCCGGAAAAGACGGCGCAGACCTCATCTCCGCCGGGCATGTGCAGCAGGCCGTAAACCTGCGAGAGGAACGGATCGGGCGGCTGCGCGACAGGAGCCTTGAGGCCATCACCCGCGATATCGTGCTGATCGAGACGGACGGCGCGCATATCGGCCAGATCAACGGGCTCAGCGTACTCAGTATCGGCGAACTGACTTTCGGCAGGCCATCCAGAATTTCGGCCCGTATCGGCATTGGGGCGGGGCGGGTGCTGGATATTGAACGCGAAGTGGAGCTGGGCGGGCCGCTGCACTCCAAGGGGGTGCTGATTCTGTCCGGTTTCCTGCGTGAGCGCTTCGGCACGGAACACCCGCTGGCGTTGACGGCCAGCCTTGTGTTCGAGCAATCCTATGGCGGGATTGATGGAGATAGCGCCTCTTCCGCAGAACTGTATTGCCTGCTGTCAGCGATCGCGAAAATTCCCATCAATCAGTCCTTTGCGGTTACCGGATCCGTCAACCAGCATGGCGAAGTTCAGGCCATTGGCGGCGTAAACGAAAAGATCGAGGGGTTTTTCGATGTCTGCGCAAAACGCGGTCTGACGGGCCGCCAGGGCGTGCTTATTCCCAGCGCCAATGTCAAACATCTGATGCTGCGCGCCGATGTGGTGACGGCCGTTTATGAGGGACGTTTTCATATTCATGCCGTCGACACCATCGACCGCGGCATAGAAATACTGACCGGCCTTCCCGCAGGGGAGCGGCAGGCTGACGGCAAATTTCCGGAGGGAAGCGTCAACGCCCGTGTGGAGGCCAGATTGCGGGCGTTCGCAGAAGCGCGCAAGCAGGCGGATGGCGGCCAATCCGGCAATGGCGAAAGCAGGGCGCGGCTATGAGCAATCCCCCGGATCCGCCCCAGAAATCCGGCTATCGGCGGCTGCTGGTTGGCTTCAATCACCAGATTGAAAGCCGCACGGCGCTGGATCTGGCGGCGAAGCTGGCGGAAGCCGTGCAAACCGAACTTGCCGGCGTCTTCGTCATGGATCAGGATCTGCTGGACATGGCGCGGCTTCCTTTCACCACGGAAATTCTGCGCGCCAGCAGGCAGACCCGCAATCTGGACCCTGCCGCCATCGAACTGGAATTGCGCGCCACCGCTGAATTAATGCAAAGGCGGCTGCGGCAATTGGCCCTGCGTGCGCACAGGCAGTGCAGTTTCCGCACCGTACACGGACATTTGCTTCGCGCTCTGATGGCGCAGGCCGAGGCCGGCGATCTGATCCTGTTGCGCCAGACGGATTTGCCATGGCCGGGCGGCAGGCAGACGGTTCTCGCCATAGATGGGCCCGTAATGCTGATGACGCCAGCCGCGGCTGGCGGGGACGGGCTTGAGAATCTGGCGCGCCAGATCGCGCAAGTCCTGCAGAAGACCTTCATCGCCGCGCCCATGGATACGCCGCTGGCCAAACTGAGTGAATTACGCCCCGGGCTGGTGATCGCCCCCGCAGACATGTTCGAAAGCAGCGACGATAAAGCGGTCGAGCGTTTCACCGATGCCGTACGCTGCCCGGTGCTGATCGCCCCCGTCTAGAACAGGACTTCCGCCTGAAAGCCCGCCCGCCCGCCGCCCGTGTTCCGCATGCATACCGGCATCGCCGGCGCTGCCGGAAGGCCATCGCGTCCCGTCACGGCTTACCCGGAGTGATCTCCCTGCCGCGATAGAATACCCTGCGCAGATGTAGGGGACCTGCGGGAGCCGCGGGCGCATTCTCCAGGGTGATCCGCCCATCCTGCATGCGAATGCCGAGCAGGGAATAGGCGGCGTACATCATGCGCGCGGCCGCGCCGGAATACCAGCTCCAGCCGCCGCGCCCTTCATAACCTTCACCATAATACACGTCCGCCGGCTGCTGATGCGGCGCCAGACCATAGATTTCCCACCGCCCCGGCGACAGATTATCCAGAGGCGATATCTTCAGCCAGATTTCCGCGGCGCGCGCCCGGAATTGCTGGGCAAGCAAGGGGTTGCCGCTGGATTGCGCCATCTCCGCCAGGCGTGACAGCGCATCCACCAGCCAGGACACGCCATGGGAATATTGCCCGCCATTTTCACGCACCCCCGGGGGATAATCGGCGATCCGCCCGGGATAGGGATGGGAGGCGCTGTCAAAGGGACTGTCCAGCAGCAGAATCAAATCCCCAAGCTCCAGCTTCGCCAGCGCCGCCTCCAGGGCGATGCGGCCGCGCGCAAGATCCGCCACCCCGGAAATGACGGGCCAGGCGGCGGAAAGAGCGTCCAGTATCGCCATCTCCTCCCCCGCATCGCTGATCAGCCGCACATAGCGGTCGCCGCGCCACATCCTGTCCAGCGAATGGCGCAGGGATTCCGCCCGGCGCAGATAATGTTCCCGCATGGCGGCCCCCTCTTTCCGGGCGGCAAGATCCGCAAACCCCAGAAGCGCGTCATGAAGGAAAAAGCCCAGCCATACGCTCTCGCCACGGCCCTTGAGGCCGGCTTCATCGAAACCGTCATTCCAGTCACTGGCGCCTATCAACGGCAGGCCATTGGCGCCCATGCGGGAAAGCGTCAGATCGATGGCGCGTTTGCAGTGATCGTAAACCGTGCCCGAATCGCGGGAAGGACGCGGCGCCATCAGCCGGTGCTGCGCGCCGCGCGGCAGGGACTCGCCTTCCAGGAACGCCACCTGCTCGTTGAGAATGGCGTCATTGCCGGTGGCTCTGACGAACTGATTGACGAGATAGACCAGCCACAGATGCGGATCGCCCGCAGTGGTGCGCTGGCCGAGGCCGGAGCCGCCCGCCGCCGCCTGATGCCACCATTTCAGCACATCGCCTTCGCGGAACTGCTGGGCCGCATGCAGCAGAATCTGCCCGCGCGCAATTTCGGGATGGGTGAAGATCAGCGGCAGAACGTCCTGCAACTGATCGCGATAGCCATAAGCGCCGCTGCGCTGATTGGGCCCGGCCCGTCCCCACAACCGCGCCGTCAGCACCTGATAGGGCAGCCAGTGATTCACCATGCGGTCGAATTCCGGCATGCTGGTTTCCACCTGCAGGACGGACAGTTTTTCCCGCCACCACGCCTTGACGGAGGCAAGCGCCGCCGGGACCGCGGCAGGGTCCCGGTATTGGCGGATCAGGGCATCGGCTTCCTCGCGGGTGGCGGTTTGCCCCAGCATGATGACGATGGCGGTCTCTTCATGGGCGGGAATTTCCACCTCGCCCATCAGCAGGGCGATGCGGCGGCCATCATCCGGCTGGGAGAGGTCGCCATGGCCATGCACAAGCATGAAGGGCGAGGCAGCATCATAACCCTCGCCCCCAAGGAAATGCTGTTTGACGGTTTCCATCGCGGTCAGCTTCAGGCTGCTGGCGGCGAACGCCCATCCCTGGTGAAAATCATTGCGCGGGTTGCGGAAATACAGCGCCCCCAGGCTTTCATCAGCCGCCATCTCCAGATGGTCCAGACTGTCCCTGGTCAGTTCGGCCAACGCAATTTCCATATAGGATGCAATCCGCAAACGCTGGGGCGCATCCGAAGTATTGCGGATCGTCAGCAGACGCAACTCCACCTTCTGATCGGCGGGCAGAAAAACCGTCAGCGCATAGTCGCGGCCGGGGATGGATTTGTGAAATTCCGCATATCCCGCGCCATAGACCGCGTGATGGCGTGCGTCCTTGCGCCGGTAGGGCGCAAAGCAGGGAGAATCCAGCCCGCCCGTCTCGCAATCCTGCACGTAGATGATCTGGGCGGGCGACTGGGTGGGTACGCTGTCGAGACAGAAGGGCGTGATCCCGTTCTGCTGGGCATTTCCCGCGAAGGAGAACATCGCCCCGTCATTGCTGATGATTGCGCCGGAGCCAAGCGGATTGGCCAGCACATGCGCCAGCGGCCGCCGCGTGCAGCAGTCAACGCGGAGCTCCCTGCCATCGCCGGAAAAACAGAAAGGTAGGGGTTCCTGTTTCTGACGGACATGCGGGGGAAGCAATTGCCTTTTGCGCTGGAACACGGCGTCCAGTCCCGCCTTTTCCAGGGGCGGGCGCCCTCCTTCATCCGCCAGATAACGCGCAGCCTCGTATTCATCGGTGGCAAAACCATCCGTAAACGGAATGACTATCTCGCCGCCCGGCGGGATCTCCACCCGCAATTGCAGGCTTGCGGCGGGATCGAAAGTGTACAGCACGCCTTCATCGTCAATCGCGCGGAGCCGCCCGCCGGTGAGCGCGTCCGGAGCGCGCAGCGTCCCGCAGCCGATGAAATGCGCGCGGCTGTCTTCATAGCCCAGAAGCGCGATATTTCCTAGCCGTTCCGGGTCGATATGGGTGGCGTGAAACGCGATTTCACGGGAAGAGCGTCCATTGACGCTGCGTAAAAGACGGTTGCGCGCCATTACCGCGCCAAGCGGGCGCACGAAACAGGTGGCGACATGAATCGAATTATAATCCGTGTTCCGCGTATATCCATCCAATCCATTCAACGCCCATTCCTGATAGCTGGTCAGAAGTACGATACGCGGCCGCTGGCTGTGGTTTTTCAGACGAATCCGCCACCGCTCGATGGGCGCGTCCGGGGCGAGCTCCACGAAGGCCTGCGCCTCAATCCCGTCATGGCTGTTGGTCCAGCAGGCGCTGGCGGGCGTTGGCCGCTGCAATCCGTAATCCGGGCCCGTCAGCCCCACTGGCGCCGCGCCGATGGACCATAGGGGCCCCGCGCTTTCGCCGTTCCGCCCCTGTTCATGGATATAGAAGAATTTTCCCCTGACTTCATGCGGGTCCTGCGGACGGCGGGTAAGATCGATCTCATCGCCCTTGCGGATCGGGCTGAATGCGCGGGCGAAACTGCGCCCCCTCACATCGCCTTCAAGTGAATAGACGCCATTGTTCATGGTAAAGACATGCGGCCGTCGTATGCTGAACGGGCCCGCGAGCAGCCTGCTGCCGGCGGCGCCCCGCAGGCTGAACGCGCCAATGGCGATGGCGGCCATCGCCGCCCCCCCGTATCCGGCAAGCAGAAGCGATATCGCGGGCGAAGGACCTTCGCCGCTCTGGGCCAGATGTTCCGCGCCCGCCCAGACGTAATCCCAGTCGCGCCCGCGCGGAATGAAGAAAGGAATCAGCAAGGGGGCCCAGGTGGCGAAGCGGCGGACGCCTTCGGGAAGAATGCGTGTCCGCGCCCTATGGCCGATAAAGCGCGCCGCCCATTCATCGAAACGGTCCCCCCCAACAAAGGACAGGTTGACAAGGCTCGCCACCCGAAGTCCCATATGATCGAACCAGATCAGAATCCGCAGCCACTCATAAGCCAGCAGCCCAAGGAAGACATCGAGGCTCCATTGCCGGAAGTCACCGGGCTGCATGATCAGGCTGGAAAGCGTGGCGATGACGGTGCGGATGGCGCCATCCTGATTGTACCAGTTGGCGTCAGGCGACATGCGCAGAAATGTCTGAATGATGGGGGCCATG
>DMKG01000257.1:1236-3103 GCA_003454415.1 Alphaproteobacteria bacterium | reverse complement strand
AGGGGGGCCATCCACAGGCCCCAGCGCAGCACCCGGACCGCCTGTTCCACAATCCCGATCAGCCCGTTGACGCTGAACAGCCGCCGCAGCGGATTGAGGCTGCGCTCGAACAGCGCGGTCAGCGCCACCAGATTGATGCTGAACAGCGGCGCGGCGATCGACCAGTTGATGACGCCGGAAAGACTGTCATTGTACAACAGCCTTGCGCCGCCCTCCACCACCCCCAGATGCATTTCGCCCCACCGGCTGAACAGGGGATAGATGACATAGTCAGCGGCCGCTTTCCCATAGGCCGGAAAATGCAGCATGGCGTAGGCTTCCAGACGGCTGGTGACCACGGCGATCTGCGCCGGATCAAAATACCAGGCGATGGCCCCTCCGACCGCGCCCCCAATCCCTGCCCCCAATGCGTAAAGACGCCAGGTTTGCAGACGATGGCGCCGGGCGCGCAACACGGCGAAGCCGTCATGTATCAGATCGCCGCCGCCATAAATCAGCGCGCCTATCAACACTCCATAGGCGAAGCGGCCCCCCACCCCGGCATGCTGAACGCCGAACATCTCGACGCCGAACAGACCCGCCCCCAGCAGAACGCCGCGAAGATGGTTCATGGGCATACGCAGATTTTCCAGCAGACGGGCAAGAAACGGCCGGCTGAGATCGAAACTTTCCATGATCGTGCGCGCAAGGCAGAATAGAGCCGCCCCGCCAGCCGCCATCGCCAGACCGGGGGAAAATTCTATGATCAGAAGCAGATCAGGGCTATGCCGCGCCAGGCCATAAACATGCGCCAGCAGCATGAAGAGAACACCGAACATGAAGCCCTTTTCCAGGCCTTTCCGCCAGTGCAGGGACGCGGCGTAAAAGGCCGGCTTTCTCCGGTGCAGAGCCTCCATCAGCATGCCGCTGACCAGAAAGGTCTGCGCCCACAATCCGGCCTGCGCCAGGCCCTCTCCCACCGCGACGGCGGTGATCTGCAGCGTCAGCGGCAGGGTCGTGATGCAGGCTCCGGACACCATATCCGCCAGCAGCGGGCTGAGGGCGGCGTGAAAGGCGCTGAACGCCAGTAGCCCAAGAAGCCTGGCGTCCCGCGTCCATCTGTTATCCATCAGCAGGCGTCCGCCAGCGAAAAGACTGATGTTGAACAGCGCAAGCGCCAGCCCGCGCGCCAGCGCGCCCTGAAGCCCGGGGCTCAACCCCCCGGCAAGGGGAAGCGCGCCGCCAAGCTGCTGCATCAATTCGTCCGCCTCAAGGCCCAGCAGAAGGTTCGCGAGAAGAGGGAGCAGAAGCACGCTGACCGTGACGCGCAACGGCGGATGCTGCGCGCGCCGCGCCAGTCGCCACAGCGTCACGCCAATATACACGGCGCTGGCAAGCTGGGCCCCCAGGGGCGAAAGATGCAGGAATTCATGCCAGACGCGGGGTCTGTGCCAGACCCCCATCGCCGGATCCACCGGCAGGCAGATCAGGCCGAGAAGCAAAGCGTGGCGCAGGATTTCGGGTATTGACGGAAGAACGCCCAGCAGCATCCGCGCGGACAGGGAAAGGGCGAGGCTGCCGGAAAATCCGGCAAGAAGCAGGTATCCCAGCGAGGCGGCGTCCCGTTCGGAAAGGAAGCCGCCATGACCAATGGCGAACAGACAGACAATCCCCGGGATCAGGGCGCCCAGACCGCTGGTCAGGGAAATCGCGCGCGGGTGATCAGTCACGATTCTCCCCCCTGGGATGGCGCAGAAACAGGAGACCAACCAGCGAAACCGTTGCAAACAATGCGCCTGCATAGAAAGTGAAACTGGCGCCAAAGCCATGCCACAGGGCGCCTGCAATGACGCTGGCCGCCAGCATCATCAATCCGCTGATCAAATTG
>DMKG01000257.1:0-1018 GCA_003454415.1 Alphaproteobacteria bacterium | reverse complement strand
TCATCAAGCCGCTGATCAAATTGAACAAGCCAAAGCCCGTGCCTCGAAGATGGGCTGGCGCTGTGTCCGCGACCAGCGCCGCCAGTAATCCTTGTGTAAATCCCATATGCAGCCCCCACAAGACGA
This sequence comes from Alphaproteobacteria bacterium, assembly GCA_003454415.1. GTDB lineage: Bacteria > Pseudomonadota > Alphaproteobacteria > UBA11222 > UBA11222 > UBA11222. The sequence continues at coordinate 892 of DMKG01000257.1, read as the reverse complement.
TGCCGGCCGTCAGTCCCATGAGGTTCTGGCTGGAGGCTATCACCAGATCCCCCGCCACCAGCAGCGCAACCCCAATGGCGACGGGGGTGAAGCGGTTGCGCCCATCGGAAAACCTTCCTGCCGGATAGGCGCTGAGCGAGTAGACGACATTCATCGCCACCAGCACGAGAGGCGATAACGCCAGGGCGAGCCCAAGTTCATTCGCCCGCAATACCAGGAACGCTTCACTGAACCGCGCCAGCGTCAGCGCCGCCCCCACCGCCACCACCGCCCAATAGGCTGCGGGAAGCCTTCTCAGCTCACGCCAGCGGATGGGCGTTTCAGGCGCCTTTGCGGGGTCCCTTGCGGCGGCAGGTTCCTGTACGCCGAAAATCACCAGCGCAAAAGACAGAAAAGCCGGAATGACCGCCACCCAGAACACCAATTTGAAATCATCGCCGCTTGCCGCCATCAATACAATCGCCAGCAGGGGACCGGCAAAGGCGCCAACCGTGTCCATGGATTGCCGCAGGCCATAGGCCGCGCCGCGATACTGTTTCGCGGTGATATCGGCAATCAGCGCGTCACGCGGAGCGCCGCGAATGCCTTTGCCGGTTCTGTCCAAAAATCGTGCGGCAATGATCCAGCCCAGGCTCTGCGCAAGGGGGAACACCGGTTTGCTCAGGGCCGCCATGCCATAGCCAGTAGCCACCAGCAGCTTGCGCTTGCCAAGATAATCGCTGAGGATGCCGGAGAATATTTTGACACTGGCGGCAATCGCCTCGGCAAATCCCTCAATAAGGCCGATGATCAGCATATTTGCGCCCAACCCTGCCGATAAATATACCGGCAGCAGCCCATGGATCATCTCGGAAGAAATGTCCATCAGCATGGTTTTAATGGCCGCGCCCGC
>DMKG01000076.1:2561-2729 GCA_003454415.1 Alphaproteobacteria bacterium | reverse complement strand
GCGGTAAAAGCTGGAGCGGGTAGAGGTCTGCAAATCATAGACCCGGTCGAAACGTCCTTGCCGCAAGGCGCGGATCAGGCGCCATAATCCGGAAAGATCGCGTTTTGCAGGACGGCCAATGGGCAGAATCTCGTCGAAATAACCGCAGGCGTGACCCAATTCCGCATA
>DMKG01000076.1:2040-2275 GCA_003454415.1 Alphaproteobacteria bacterium | reverse complement strand
GGGGGCGTGGTCAGTAGGGTGATATGGGCGCCCGCGTGATGATGGCGAATCGCCTTGAAGGGACCCATAGCCAGGATGAAATCCCCAAGAGCGCCAAGCTTGATGACCAGGATGCGCTGTTTCATTCCTGCAATATGTCACGATAGAGCGTCAATGTAGCTGCGCACATCTGTGCGGTGGAATATTTTTTTTCCACATGACGGCGGGCGGCCGCAATCCGTTCGGGGCCGCCTCC
>DMKG01000076.1:0-1880 GCA_003454415.1 Alphaproteobacteria bacterium | reverse complement strand
GGAGGCGGCCCCGAACGGATGGGGCCGCCTCCCTTCGGGCCCGCCGCAGCGCGCTGAAGCGCTTCGGAAAGCTGGTCCCTGTCGCCTGGCGCAAAGAGATGGCCGAAGGACTGGCCGCCATCCGGTTGGCGCAGAGTTTCCGAAACCCCGCCGTGATCGGCCGCGACGACCGTGCAGCCCATCGCCATGGCTTCGACCGGCACGCGGCCAAACGCTTCCGCATCCAGGGAGGCGGAGACGGCGATCTCCGCGGCGGCATAGGCGGCCGGCATGTCCGCCACATTGCCCACTATCCTCACCCTGTCCTCCAGGCCCAGCCGGCAGGCCTGGTCCGCAATCTCCTGCGCATAGGCGTTCCGCCCCTGCGCGTCTCCGGCCAGTACGGCGATCAAATCAGCCGGAGGGTCCAGTTTGGCCAGGGCTTCGAGAAACAGGATCTGGCCCTTCCATCGGGTCAGGCGCGCCGGCAGAAGCGCAATCCGGCTTTCTGCGGGAATGCGCCATTCCCTGCGCAGGGCGGCAATGCGATCCGGGCTCACGGCGAGGGGGTCGAATTTGCGCAGATCAATGCCGCGGTGGATCACGGCGACAGGGTCCTCTGGCGGTTGATAGACGGCGCGGATATGGTCCGCCATGAAATGCGATCCGGCGATCACCCGCGCGCCGCGCAGCATGATCCGGTTGTAGAACCGCTTCAGCGGATTGCCTGCGCTGTAAAATCCGTGAAAGGTGGTGACGAAGGGCGTGCCGGTCATGCGCGCAGCGATCCAGGCGCTCCAGGCGGGTGCGCGGGAACGGGCATGCACCAGATCAACCCCTTGCGCGCGAATCAGCCGGGCAAGACGGAAGGCGTTCGCCAGAACGATCAGCGGGTTTTTGCTGGCCATGGGCAGGATCACCTCCTCCCCGCCCATTTCGGCCAGTTCAGCGGACAGTCTGCCGCCGGTGGACGCCACCAGCGCCCGCCCGCCCTGGGCGCGGACCGCCCCTGCTATATCAAGACAGGCGCGCTCCGCCCCGCCCGCATCAAGCGCCGGAATTACCTGTAAGACACAAGGAGGCCAAGGGTGTTTGGACATGTTTTGCGGCGATTTCACCTTCAGGATTCGGTTTCACCGAAACAGGTAATGCGGCGCAGCGGAAATGGCTACGGATATTAAGTTGTAGCAAAAGCCGGCTGCGCCGGGGGCCGCAATTTTACTTTCATCCGGTTATCGAATGTTGTTCAGTTTCAGTTCTATGCGCGACACGCCGCTCAGGATTTCAGCGGCGGGCACGACCTTATCCTGCATCTTCGCCGAACCGTTGATCTGAGATTTCAGCGTGGAGAGATCCGCCATGACTGCGGTGAGATTGGGGGAAGTCTGATCGAGTCCGGCCAGCAATTCCGTGGCGATCGCGATAAATCCGCCCGCATCCTGATATTCGTGCAGGTTGACGATGACGCCGTCTTCCACGCCGATCGCGTATTCGCTGCCCGCCTGCTGCAGTAATGCAAGGGCGAGCGCCGCAGTAAAAGCCGGCGAATTGCGTTTGTCCGCATCAATCACGGCCATCGCCGCATCTATTTTCTGATTGGCCGCGTCATAGGCGGCATTCAGTTCCCTGTCAGAGACGTTTTCCGTCAGGCTGTCGACCAGCGCGTCAAGCTCCTGCTGAAAGGCTGCGGCGTGGCGCGCCTCAAGCTCGGGCGCGACATTTCCATAGGTTTCGGCCGCCGGGTGCATGGCATGGGCCAGGGCGTTTTCCCTAAAGCCCAGGGCGGACAAATCCTGTGACGCCTTCAGATGCCCCTTCATCAGCAGCAGATTGACCGCATAGGTCTGGTCCGGGTCGCTGCTGACATAACCCGCCTCGCCCCCTTCACCGCCTTCTCCCCC
>DMKG01000205.1:4727-6675 GCA_003454415.1 Alphaproteobacteria bacterium | reverse complement strand
CGGTGGATTTCAGCTGATCCCCGCCGGGCGGCGCGTCCATCAAAATGGCGTCGCCCCGCGCGCCGCGCAGGCGGTGATAGCGCCGGGTCGAGGCGTCCTGCGGCAGAAGGACGCGCCCCGCCTTCTCCCATCCCGCCTGCCGGAGGAAAGCCAGGATTTCCCGTTCGCGCTCAGACATGTTTCAGCCGTTCCCCCCAGTCCGGATTCCCTTCCACGCGCAGCAGCCGTTTTTCCCCGAAGGGGCCTGTGTCTTCCGGAATTTCGAAAGACAGGCTCAACCGCCCCTCGGGCAGAAGCTCGCCCAGCCGATCCGGCCATTCGATCAGGCTGACCCCTTCGGCAAAGGCTTCGTCGATGCCCAGTTCATAGGCCTCCTCCGGGCTGGTAAGCCGGTACAGATCGAAATGCCACAGTAATAGCCCGTCAACTTCATATTGCTGCACCAGCGAAAAGGTCGGACTGGGAACTTCCTCCACCTCCCCGGCTCTGGCCTGAAGGCCCTGAATGAGGACGCGGGTGAAAGCGGTCTTGCCTGCCCCCAAATCCCCATAAAGCGCTACGACATCCCCTGTGCGCAGGCAGGGGCCCAGCCTTCGGGCGAAGCTGGCTGTTTCGGTAAGGTCCATGAGGACCATGCGGCGGCTGAAAGGAGCGGGCGGTCGGGTAGGGCGCATACTCCATCTATAGGGCGGCGCAAGACCACTGTCACGCAGGCAAAATTCCGGGCTTTGGCTCTGGGCTCAAGGCTTGATTTCTCGGCCTGCATGACCGATGGTGGCGCAACGATCCATTTTTATGCAAGGCTGAATCTATATGTCCGCATCTGCAACGCACATCACCGACGTCGCGATCATTGGCGCCGGTCCCGTTGGACTGTTTGGCGTGTTCGCCGCCGGTATGCTGAATATGAAAACAGTGGTGATCGATTCTCTGGAAGTGCCGGGAGGCCAGTGCACCGCGCTTTATCCGGAAAAGCCGGTTTACGACATTCCCGGCCATCCGGCTATCGAGGCGCAGCAGCTCATCGTCAATCTGGAAAAACAGGCTTCGCCTTTCAATCCTGTCTATCTTCTGGATCAGCAGGTGATGACCCTGGATAAACAGGGGGATGGCTGGCGCCTGACCACCAGCAAGAACAATACGGTTGAGGCGAAAGCGGTGATCATCGCCGCCGGGGTCGGGGCGTTTGGCCCGAATCGCCCGCCGGTTGACCAGCTTGACATCTATGAACAGTCGGGTTGCGTGCATTATCTGGTGAAAAAGCGCGAAGCGTTTCGGGGTAAAAAGCTGGTTATTGCAGGCGGCGGGGATAGCGCTGTCGACTGGCTGATGTCCCTGAAGGAAATCGCGGAGCGGGTCTCCATCGTTCACCGGCGGGACGGGTTTCGCGCGGCGGACGCCAATGTCGACAAGATTCGCAAATGGGGGCAGGCTGGAGAGATCGATTATGTGATCCCCTATACAGTCAAAGCCCTGCATGGCGCGGACGGAAAGCTGACCGGCGTCGAGGTCGACGGCAAGGGGGGCAGCAGGATATTGGAGGCGGATCATTTCCTGGCCTTCTATGGCCTTTCCAACAAGCTGGGGCCGATTGCGGAATGGGGCCTCGATCTGGATAAGAAACACATTCATGTGGATCCCGCCACATGCGCCAGCAATATTCCCGGGATTTACGCGGCGGGCGACATCGCCCTCTATCCCGGCAAACTGCACCTGATTCTTGCCGGATTTTGCGAAATCGAAATGGCGTGTCATGCGGCCTACAAGCTTGTGCATCCCGATGTGGAGCTGAAATTCGAATATTCATCGGCCAAAGGCGTGCCGGGCTCGCCAGGAGCCTGATTCTCCTGAATCCTGAAAGGTCTGAACGGGCTGAAAAACGCCTGATGGCCGACCAGGTTTTCCCATTCCGGGATTGACATTGTTCCTTGGCGCAACTAGTGTCCGG
>DMKG01000205.1:4249-4496 GCA_003454415.1 Alphaproteobacteria bacterium | reverse complement strand
AAAAGGGCCGCTGTGGTGTTTTAAGGGGGGGTGCGTCTCATCTTTTCTGGCTTGCCTTTCACCGGGGGATCAGGGATTTACCGGCTGTGACAGAAGAGAACCCATCCCCCTCACAAGACAGTTTTGACGCCCGTCTGGCGGCTGCGCGGCGCGCCCAAAAGCAGGAGCCGGGCGCCGGCGGTCGGGGCGGGACGGTGGGTATGGCGTTCCGCCTGAGCGCAGATCTGGTTTCCGCCGTTGTGGCGGG
>DMKG01000205.1:901-4030 GCA_003454415.1 Alphaproteobacteria bacterium | reverse complement strand
CTGGTTTCCGCCGTTGTGGCGGGTGGGGTAATAGGATGGGGGCTGGACTGGCTGTTTGGCACAGGCCCCTGGTTACTGCTGTTATTCTTCTTTCTGGGAATAGCGGCGGGGATAAGGAATGTCATACGCACGGCGAGGGAGATGAACGCCGCCGCGCAGGTTTTGCAAGCGGAAGATAGCCGGGAAAAAGATTTTGAGCACTGATCAGCATAACCCTTTCAGCCATAGCCCTATGGCCCAATTCGAAATCCACCGGTTCATACCGATGGAGATAGGCGGCGTGGACGTATCATTCACGAATTCCAGCCTGTTCATGGTGCTGGTGCTGGGGCTGATCACGCTGTTCATGACCCTGAGCATGCGGCGCAGCGCCCTTGTGCCCAGCCGCATGCAGTCGGTGGCGGAACTCAGTTATGAATTTGTCGCCAACATGATGCGGGATACGGTGGGATCCGGCGGTCAGAGATTTTTTCCCTTCGTTTTTACCCTGTTCATGTTCGTTCTGTTCGCCAACATGCTGGGTATGGTGCCCTATTCCTTCACGATCACAAGCCATATCATCGTGACTTTCGCGCTTGCCGCCACCGTGTTTCTGGGCGTGACGGTTCTCGGCTTCATCAAGCACGGGGCGGGGTATCTCAGACTTTTCGTGCCGCATGGCGTTCCCGTGGCGCTTTTACCCCTGATCGTCGTCATTGAAGTCATCTCTTACCTCAGCCGCCCCATCAGCCTTTCGGTTCGTCTTTTCGCAAATATGATGGCGGGCCACACCATGCTGAAAGTGTTTGGCGGCTTCATCGTCATGCTTGGATTTATCGGCGGCTGGCTGCCGCTGGCGTTTTCGGTGGCCTTTATCGGGCTCGAAATTCTGGTCGCGTTCCTGCAGGCCTATGTGTTTGCGGTGCTGACCTGTATCTATCTCAACGATGCGTTGCATCTGCATTGAAGGCGCGTCGTCGGATCAGCAATGCCCCTATGGGCGGTTTCATAAAGGATTTGAATCATGGAAGCAGAAGCAGCGGCACTTTTGGGTAAATATATCGGCGCAGGTCTTGCGGCTATCGCCCTGGCGGGCGCGGGCGTGGGTATCGGCCACATCTTCGGAAACTATCTGTCGGGCGCGCTGCGTAATCCGTCGGCTGCGCAACAGCAGTTTCCTAACCTGCTGCTGGGTTTTGCGCTTGCCGAAGCGACCGGCCTGTTCGGCCTGGTGGTGGCGCTGATCCTGCTGTTCGTGGTTTGACGCGGGCCCCCCACGAAAGGCTGACACGCCATGCCCCAATTAGTCACCGCCGATTTCATGCCGCAGCTGGTATGGCTGGCGATCACTTTCACCCTGCTTTATCTGTTTCTGGCGCGGGTTGCTTTGCCCCGTATCGCCACTACGCTGGAAACCCGCCATGACGTGATCGCCAACGATCTCGACGAGGCGGCCAGTCTGAAGCGGCAGGGTGAGGAAGCCCTCAAGGCTTACGAGGCGGCTCTCCATGCGGCGCGCGCCAAGGCTACGGCCATGGCTGCCGAAACCCGCGCCAGACTGAATGCGGAAGCCGATCGTGAAAAGGCGGCGCTGCAGCAGGGCGTCGACAAGCGCGCTGCCGAAGCCGAAGCCCAGATCGCGGCCGCGAAAGCCGCCGCAATGGCGAATGTGCGGCAGGTCGCTGCGGATGCCGCCGCGGCGGTGGTTGCCAAACTGCTTGGGGATACGCCTGATCGCGCCAGGCTCGACGCAGCCCTGGACACGGTGCTCCCGCGTAACCCCAACTGAAGGACAAAAGGCGAAATCCATGGATTTTCTCTATGATCCCTCGAATTGGGTGGCCATCGCCACCCTCCTGTTCGTCGCCCTAGTGATCTATCTGAAGGTTCCCGGAATGGTGGCCGAGGCGCTGGACAAACGCGCCAAGGACATCGCGGATGAATTGAGCGCCGCGCGCAGCCTGCGTGAAGAAGCCCAGTCCATTCTGGCCAGCTATCAGCGCCGCACGGCCCATGCCGAAAAGGAAGTTGAGGACATCATCGAACAGGCGAAGTCCGAGGCTGCTACCCTCGCCAGCGAAATGCAGGCCAATCTGACCGCGCAGGCGGAGCGCCGCGCCAAGATGGTGGAGGAAAAGATCGCCCGCGCTGAGGCCAGCGCCGTGCAGGAAGTGCGGGTAGCCGCCGCCGACGCCGCCATCGCGGCCGCGCGCATCCTGATCGAGCAGCAGTTAACCCCGGAAAAGGCGCGCGCCCTGCTGGACGCCAGTATTGGCGATATTCGCAGGAAACTGCATTAAATTCTGCTGAAAAATTCCAGCAGCCGTCATTGGGCGGCGCGAAACGCCCGTGACGTTTCCTTGTCACAAGCACAAGCTATTGCATATGACTCTGGTTCGCGCCGCTGCGTCGTGATGACGTTCCAGAGGTTTTTCAGCAAACCGTTAAATCCCTTCTCGCCGCGGCCTGGCGCTTTCAGCTTTGAGGGCGCCAGCGCAGAACGGGTTTGCGCGCCGCCTGGGTTTCGTCCAGCCGGTTGCGCGGGACAAGGCGTGGCGCCTGGCTGAAGCGCTCCGTGTCGCCGCTTTTGGCGGCCCCGGCCAGAGCGCGCAGCACATGAATGAACTGATCCAGCGTTTCTTTCGATTCGGATTCCGTCGGTTCGATCAGCATGGCGCCATGCACGACCAGCGGAAAATAAATGGTCATGGGGTGATAGCCCTCATCGATCAGGGCCTTGGCGAAATCCAGCGTGGCGACGCCAGTGTCCTTAAGGAAGCTGTCGTCGAACAGGCATTCATGCATGCACAGACCCGGATAGGAGGCGCTCATCACATCTCGCAGGCTGGCCAGGACATAATTGGCGCTCAGAACCGCATCTTCCGCCGCCTGGCGCAGCCCGTCGCCGCCATGGCTCATCATATAGGCGAGGGCGCGGACAAACATGCCCATCTGGCCATGAAAGGCGGCCATTCTGCCGAACGGCGTCTCTTCTGACTGATCGCTGAATTCCACCAGATCAAACCCCTGGCCCCTGTCCACCACGTAAGGAAGGGGGGCATAGGGCGCGAGCGCGGCGGAAAACACCACGGGGCCCGCGCCTGGCCCGCCGCCGCCATGGGGTGTGGAGAAGGTCTTGTGCAAATTGAT
>DMKG01000205.1:470-616 GCA_003454415.1 Alphaproteobacteria bacterium | reverse complement strand
AGATCGCCCGGCCGCACCCGGCCTACAAGGGCATTGAAATTCGCCCCGTCGCAATACAGATATCCCCCCGCCTCATGGATGGCGCCGGCCATTTCCAGAATGCCGGATTCGAACAGTCCGCAAGTGTTCGGATTGGTCAGCATGAT
>DMKG01000205.1:0-213 GCA_003454415.1 Alphaproteobacteria bacterium | reverse complement strand
GTGTTCGGATTGGTCAGCATGATTGCGGCGGTGTCCGGTGCAAGCTTGGCTTTCAGCGCCGCCAGATCCACCCGTCCGTCGCTGCCGGCTGGCACGGGATCGACGCTGAAGCCGCACATTGCGGCGGTGGCGGGATTGGTGCCATGGGAGGATTCAGGGGCCAGCACGCGGTTGCGTCTTTCTCCCCGCGCTTCCAGCGCCGCACGGATCGCC
>DMKG01000049.1 GCA_003454415.1 Alphaproteobacteria bacterium | reverse complement strand
GACTGGATCCAGCCCGCTCTGAACCGTATGCCCGGCGCTCTTATCCGCCCGAAATCAATCCCGCATATAATTTACCATAATATATATTATGCGAATTATAGTCATCCGGAAAAGGGTGCGGCTGGTGTGATTCGGCCTACCCCGCGCTTGTCATAATCGTTATCCAGGAGGAACTGATATAGGCCGCCGTCCTGTTTCTCAGGGGTCAGACCTGCGCAGCGCTCATCGCCAGAAAGCTTTCCGGGGAAAGCTCGATGAACCGGGCGCCGATTTCACCATTATCCGCCACCCAGACCACACAGGCTTCATATTCGCCCCTGTTGAACAACCCGGGGCCATGAAGTGGCCCCTTGATGACATGATTGGGCGCCAGCGTGTTCCTGGGAATGACCACCCGGAATCCGCCCAGAGACCAGTCATTGGTCTTATGCCGTTTACCGTTGACATATACTGTCAGCCTGGAAGATTGAAGACGGCGGTTCTTGCGCCGCTCCTGCCCTGCTTCTGATACAGAAGGGCTCGCCGCCAAGGTCTCTCCCACAGCCATTCCCCTTATCTTCTGCAATAAACTCATTTTATCGGCTCCCACCGCTGATAAACGGCGCCTGAGGCTGAGTAATGAATCACCCTTATCACCAATTCCTTAAGGATCTGTTCCTTTGGCCGGATGGTAGACCATATGCGTTAGCGTGATCGCCACAGAATATACCGCCAAGGCCCCCAATTGATGGAGGGCGGATAGCCCTAAGGGGGCGACCGACAATAAGGTCCATATGCCTATGCCGAATTGCCCCAGCATCACGCAAAGCATAACGAAAGAAGCCATCTGCAGTTTCGCGACATGACGGGTTTTCCACCAAATGGCCACACTACACAGCAGGAGGACCACCGCAAAACTGCGGTGATTGAATTGCACCATCGTGATGTTTTCAAAGAGGTTGAGTGGGAGTGGATGCAGAGTCAGCAGTCCGGGGGGGAACCAGTAGCCATCCATGAGCGGCCAGGTGTTGTAGGTAAGGCCCGCATCCAGCCCGGCGACCAACGCGCCCAGTAGAATTTGCAGAAAAATGGCGGCAAGAAACAAAACACAAAGGGAACGAAACCCACCCGGAAGCGAGGAGCCCTGCCCCGGCATCTCCGGCTCCCGCCAATAGCCCAGCGCGAGCCAAAGGCTATATCCATAGATCAGAAAAGCCAGGCCAAGATGGGCTGCCAGACGGTATTGGCTGACATCCACGCGCGCGCTCAAGCCGCTCATCACCATATACCAGCCAAGCACGCCCTGCCCCGCCCCCATGGTGAACAGCAAAACAAATTTGGGCAGTTCCTTGCGCGCAAGCCTTCCTGTGAGCCAGAAATACAGAAAAGGCAGTAAAAACATGACGCCGGCCATACGCGCCAGCAGGCGGTGTCCCCATTCCCACCAGAAGATGGATTTGAATTCATCCAGCGTCATATCGCTTTTGATCAGACGGAACTCAGGAATTTGCTGGTATTTGAGGAATTCGCTTCGCCACTCGTCCGCTGTCAGCGGAGGGATGACGCCCGTCACTGGTTTCCACTCCGTAATGGAGAGGCCCGAATCTGTAAGCCTGGTCATACCACCAGCGACCAGCACCAGAGCCACGAAACCACAAAGAAAAAACAGCCACACTGCAATCCACTTGTGCGAACTCTGGGCGAGGAGTGAATTTTCTTTCATGCTTTATGGGCTTCCCGGGGTATAGAAGGCGTTTATCTGTCAAAGAGAACAACGAATGCCTGTTCGGCTGCGCAAACTTCTGGGCATGCTTATCCTGCTCGTCTGGATGCTGGTCTATACCATCGTCTGTGTTTTCGCGAGCCTTCACTGGCTGCCGGATTCGCATCTCGCCCGGCTGATCTTCTTTCCGCTTGCGGGAATTGTCTGGGTATTTCCCCTGAAGCCGCTATTCGTCTGGATGCAGGAATAATGGGCGCAATATAGCGCGGTTACTCACCGGCCGCCAGAAAGGGACATGCATGCTGACGCTTTACGATAATCTGGTTTCCGGCAATGGGTACAAAGTGCGGCTGTTGCTGACGTTGCTTGGGATTCCTTTCAAACGGATAGAAAAAAGCGTGACCAATGGAGAGACGCGTCAGCAGGATTACCTGGCGATCAACCCGAATGGGCGAATCCCTTCAGTGGTGTTCGATGATGGCCGTAAACTGGCGGAATCAAACGCCATCCTGCTGTATTTCGCAGAAGGCACGGATTATTTACCAGTGGATAAATTCGCCCGCGCGCAGGTCAATCAATGGCTGTTTTTTGAACAATACAGCCATGAACCCTATATCGCGGTATTGCGCTTCTGGAGGCATTATGGGAATGCGCTGACTCCCATTCAGGAAGCCCGCGTGCCGGAATTACTGGACAAGGGGCATGCCGCATTAAAGATCATGGATAAACATTTGACCAAAAATCAGTTTTTTGTGGAGGATCGTTTTTCTGCGGCGGATATATCACTTTACGCCTATACCCATGTGGCGGATGAAGGCGGATTTGATCTCGCGCCCTATCCGCATCTCAGGGCCTGGCTTGACCGGGTAAGACAAATCCCTGGCTACATACCGATTTTTCAGAATTGCGGAGAAGAAAAAATCTCTTAATCCCTGCCTCCGGCCGTTCCGGTCCGTCATACCGGGCAAGGCGATGAAAGAACCATCTGGGTAAGGCTAGCCCAGTTTTTGCAATCTCATCAGCATTCGGCGGATTTCTTCATCACGCTGGGCGAATTTGGCCAATCTAGCCGACAATTCATCGCTCAAAGGCGCATCTTCCGAGTCAGTAGCCTTCAACCGGCGTCTGGTGACGTCAACCAGAATGTCTTCATAAAGCTGATGGCTCGCCTGCAGCAGTAATTGCGCCTGCAACAATTCCGTATTCAGTTTTTCGAGATTTGGCATGTGATCGGTTTTCCCCATCCGCTTGGCGGCGTCTTCCTTTCTGTTAACTGGGGCGGATATCGGAAAACCAGAGTGACGATGGTTACATTTTCCTCAGAAAACTTGGTTGATTATGAGTTAGCGGCGGACTGCGTCTCAATGGTGCGTTTCCAGCGGCGCCATGATGCGTTCGAGGCTGGTCATGTTCATGCCGAATTTTGACCAGTTATAAGGGGTGAGATTCAGCGCCTTGATTACCTTGCGGATAATCTCGACCCCCTCCCCGCTTTGGCGCGGCGCCATGTCGAAATCCAAAATATTGATACAGGCCGTATCCTGTTCGAAGGACTGAACGCCATTGAGCCCTGCCCCGGTCATCCAGCCCAGCAACATGCGGTTGATGCCCTCATGGGCGACGATAAGGATATTCGCCCAGTCCCGCTGTGACAGTAACGCTTCTATGGAGCGGAAACCCCTCTGATAGGCGTCGCTGAATCTTTCTCCGTTTGTGCCAAGGCCAAAACGGGCGCCTGGCTCGTTTGCGGCGTCAAACTGAAACGCCAAAGACGCAGCCAGTTTCTCTCTCGTCATGCGCGGGCCGTCCGTACTTCCGCGCAATTCCACCAACCCTGCCTCGATCTCTACTTTAATATTTTTTCTTAATTCATTATTATTTATGGTAATTTCTGCGGTCTCCTTTGTGCGCCTCAGGCCCGAGCAGATGACCCGGTCAAACGGCACATGGGCCAGGGCCTGACCAGCGGCAAGCGCCTGTTCGCGTCCCAGAGGGGTAAGGGGAACATTCTCGAAATCACCGGAGGCGATGACCTCCGGCGAGAAATAATCCACATGCCCATGGCGCATCAGATAGATGCG
>DMKG01000086.1:2842-2994 GCA_003454415.1 Alphaproteobacteria bacterium | reverse complement strand
GATTGCGCCAAAATGACGTCTGGGTCGCCCGTGAAATCACGATAGGCGAAAAACAGCATTTCTATCGCCTGACGGATTTCCCAGCCCTCCTGCGCGCCGGCGCTGTCAGCAGGCTGTCCGTCCGGTATATTTATGTCAGCCATGTTGACATA
>DMKG01000086.1:0-2582 GCA_003454415.1 Alphaproteobacteria bacterium | reverse complement strand
TGTCAGCCATGTTGACATATTTTTCATATTTTGTTACGAAATGGGCGGAATTTACGAAATAATCCTTCGCGAATACCGGAATTCACTTGTCTTAACACAGGTTTGGGTTCTAGTGCTCAGGATCTGACATTCGCCTCCCGCCTGACCGCTGGTCCGGAGGAAGCGAAGGCCGAAACCACCCCTCAGCCGGACCCGGCTGCAGAGTTTGACGCAACACTTTACACCAATCTTCTGAGATGCGGAAATAGCCCAATGTCCACTGCTTCATTTGACGATCGCGATGGCGTGATCTGGTTCAACGGCAAACTTGTTCCCTGGCGCGACGCGAAGATCCACGTTCTGACCCATGCGCTGCATTACGCCGACAGCGTGTTCGAAGGCGAACGGGTATATGGGGGCACGATTTTCAAGCTGAAGGAACATACGGAACGTCTGTTCAAATCGGCTGAATATCTGGGTTTCACCATGCCCTATACCCAGGACCAGATCAACGCGGCCTGCATGGAGACCGTCAAGGCGCAGGGTTTCACCGACGCCTATGTGCGCCCTGTCGCCTGGCGCGGAAGTGAAATGATGGGGGTTTCCGCCCAGGCGGGACGCATCAATGTCGCCATTGCGGTCTGGGAATGGCCTTCCTATTTCGATCCGGAGGAAAGGGCGCGCGGCATCCGGCTGGACATTTCGCAATGGCGGCGGCCTTCGCCGGAAACGATCCCCTGTTTCGCCAAGGCGGCCGGCCTTTACATGATCTGCACCCTGTCCAAGCATGCGGCCGAAGCGAAGGGCTATGCCGACGCGCTGATGTATGATTACCGCGGACTGGTGGCGGAAGCGACCGGCGCCAATATCTTTTTCGTCAAGGAAGGACGGCTGCATACGCCGAAGCCCGACTGTTTCCTCGATGGCATCACACGGCAAAGCGTGATCGAACTGGCGAAGCGGCGCCAGATCGACGTCATCGAACGCGCCATCCAGCCCGAGGAAATGAGCGGTTTCGAGCAATGCTTCATTACCGGCACCGCGGCCGAGGTGACGCCCGTGTCGGAAATCGGCCCGCATACATTCACCACAGGCCAGATCACCCAGACGCTCATGGGTGATTTCGACAAGCTCATCCGGGGAAAATAGGAAAGAGCGGCAGTGAACGCGGACTAGTGCCCGGTTTCCTAAATTCGTGACTCGTGGAAGTGGCCCGCGATACGAATTTCGGAAACCACAGGGCGCTGGCAACATTTTGAATCTAGTACCGCTTTTCAATCAGACGTTCCTCTGCTGAGGATCATCACCCTGTATCAGGAATGTCTGATCGGCGGTGCTAGGCCAGGAAATCCCGCAGTATCGTCCGCAGGACGGCAGGCTCCTTTGTCCCGCACTCCCAGAGCGTCAAGACCCGCCAGCCCGCTTCTGAAAGCGCCTTTCGCGCTTTCAGATCTCTTGCTCTGTTTCGCGCAATCTTGGCCAGCCAGTAATCACGATTGGATTTCGGCGTTCGCGCCCCCCGGCGGCAATCATGGCCATGCCAGAAACATCCATGCACGAAAATGATTTTCCGCCTGGAAGGAAAAACCAGATCGGGTTTGCCAGGAAGATCCTTCCGGTGCAGCCGGTAGCGGTACCCCAGGGCGTGCGCAAGGCGGCGAACCGCCAATTCAGGCGCGGTGTTCTTGTCTTTCACGGCCTGCATCGTCCGGCGTCTGACGGCGGGGGATTCCATCAGGCCCGTTTAATCGCGGTAAATTCCGGCTCCTGAACCGGTGCGCCGCCACGCCGGATGCGTGTCTTGCGCATTGTTTCCGCGCCCCGGCGCTCTACCTCAAAATCGACGAAATTGACCTCTTCATCCCTGCCATTGAAGCATTCGGGAAACGCTTTCACTACGGACCGCTTCTGACAGGTGACGCCGCTCATGCGGCCCGCCTTTTATGACCGCTACGGCCTGAGAGGATTGGTTCAAAAATGTGCTCAGACAAATGCCGCACGACGGGCGCAACGACCCCGTCTCCGGTCAGGTGATAGGCTTCATTATAATTCTCTGGCAGCTCGTAGTCATCTGGCAGCCCCATCAAGCGGGCGGTTTCGCGGCTTGAAAGCAGCCGGGATTTAACAGAGCCGCCATCCACCAGCAGAACGATCTGCCGGCTGGACCCGCCTGCCGGCGTGCGCAAACACCCCGCCACATCGTCGAACCGGACCTCGGCGCGCTGCGCTTTGAGCCCATTCGCGTCCAGGCGGGTGCGCTTATAGACCGTCCCGGCTATCCGCCGCCCTTGGCTTCTTGCCGCTTCTATCTTGGACAGATTGACGCCGCTCATCATCGCGAGCAGCCGCTCCGTTTGCGCAGGCGTATGCCACGGCGCGCTATCGGGGCGTTCCTCTATAATATCCGTTAACTGAAGATTGCGTTTGGGTGGCTCAGGAAGGCTCCACCATATCCACTTTCGCCTGATTTCGGATGACAAGTTACCATGGGCGGTTATCAGCCCGCGCGGGCGCCACAGGGGAGATGGTTCAAGCGCCATGAGATGGGAAGGGATGACGAGATCATTCCGCGCCGCGATGATAAGATACCGCTGCGGGGCCAT
>DMKG01000077.1 GCA_003454415.1 Alphaproteobacteria bacterium | reverse complement strand
GATCGCAGTCGTCGCAATGTCACCACAGATGGCCGCCGGGCGGAGGTCGCCTTTACGCAGGACTGGGCGGCGGATGCGGCGCGGCGCGATTTCACCATGAATGCGATTTACGCGGATCCGGACGGCGTTCTGTTCGATCCGCTGGGCGGCATCACCGATCTCGAAGCCGGGCGTGTGCGCTTCGTCGGCAGCGCGGATGCGCGCATCAAGGAAGATTATCTGCGCATCCTGCGGTTTTTCCGGTTTCACGCCTGGTGCGGCCAGGGCGAGATGGACCCGGAGGGGCTGCAGGCCTGCAGGCGAAATCTGGATGGACTTGCCAGATTGTCAGCGGAAAGGGTCAGCCACGAGCTGCTCAAATTACTGGCGGCGGAGGCCCCGCTGCCAGCGCTGAGGCAGATGGCGGCGGCGGGCGTTCTGGACGCCGTGCTGCCGGAGGCGAAAGATTTCGACCGGCTCGAAGCGCTGGTGGATAATGACGCGCAGCATTTCTTCGACCCTGACCCCCTGCTGCGGCTGGGCGCCCTTCTGCCGGATGACGGCGAGACAGCCACCGCCCTTGCGGCCCGGCTGCGCCTTTCCAATGCGCAACGGGACCGACTGGTGAATATGCTGAAGGCGCGGCTGAGGGTGTTCTGTTATATGTCGGTGCGGGAGATGCGCCGCACCGCTTACCGTCTCACGCCTGAGGTGATGCATGACGTCGCCATGCTGCGCTGGGCGGAAGATCCCAAACGCCAGCATAATGCGGTGCAATGGCGCGCGCTTCTGCCGATGATCAAGAACTGGAAACTCCCCAAAATGCCGCTGACCGGCCATCAAATCCATCTGGCGGGGGTGCCGAACGGGCCGCAGATCGGCCGGGTGATGCAGGAACTGGAAGAATGGTGGATCGACGCCGATTTCACAAGCGATGAATATTCGCTCATCGAACGGCTGAAGGCGGTGGTGCAGGCCACGATTTACTAGGACAGGGCAATATCAGGAGGCGCCACCGTCACACCTCCAAAAAAAACCGGCGGCCAGAACTGACCGCCGGTGAAAAGTTCAACTGAATACACAACCAAAAAAATTCTGGCGCAAGCGCCTTGCGTTTACGCCTTGCGGCGGCGGACAACCGATCCCAGACCCATCAGACCCGCGCCGATCAGCGCGAAAGAAGCAGGCTCTGGAACGCCAACGGTTTCAATCAGATCGACCGATGTATCGAAGTCAACCGTACTTTCGATATTCGCGCCAAAGACGATCTTCGTGATGTTCGTGAAGTCAACCGCCCAGTTGCTGAAGGAAAGAAACAGGTTGACGGGAGAGGTGATCACCCCGGCATTCTCAAAAGTGAAAATATCGTTGCCGCCCGAACCGTCAAACAATTCCAGGCTCCAGACGACGCCATCATCCGCCTGAGCGACAACCAGGTGGAATTTTTTTGAGACGCCGCCATCGGTCAGGTCCACCCCGCCAAGGCCAGCGCCGCCCAGTCCATCCCAAGTGATATAGGAATTAGACCTGACGCCAGAGTCCTGATTGTGGCGGAACAAGCCGCCGCCAAATGTGGCGTTCGAGCTTGTGCCAGCCAATGCGTCAGGCGACCCGATCAGAGTGGTCGTGATGTCGCGATAGCCGCCGATGATCGAGGCATGCGGTCCAGGAGAACCGGCGACATCGCCGCCAGCATTGTCCAGAAGTGTGACGCTGGGATCCGAACCGCCCGGATGGGCTTCCGGACCAACAATCCTGATCGCCTGCGGCGCATCATTAAACGTGTCGATAACCAGCGCGTTTGCCGCCCCGGCGATTCCGAAGGATAGGGCCACCGTGCTTCCCAGTAAGAAATGTTTCAACATATTTGCAACCCTTTCATTTTAAAAAAATGACTGAAACCGCCCCTGAGCGCGGCCATGTAAGTAACAGTCCTGCTCATAACCCTGGAGTTTTCCCAGCCGTTCAGGACGCGCCACTGACTTGGCGACACTAGAACATATAGGGGTCTGGCAAGACAGTGACTGCCGTCACACAAAATCAGGAAAGTATTTAGAAAGTGAAAAAACGCGAAGCGCCAGCAGTCACGCCGCTGGATGACGGCTATGCGCATTCTGTCTGAAACCGCCTGGAATGGCGTAAGCGCTTTCCGGATTTAAGCTTTGCTCGGAAGAAGCCGGCCGGATGGCCTGGCGGCGGATGGAGGGAAGAGCTTCAGGATGCGTTCGGGCCGTCCGTCCCGCTACGAGGAGGACAGCGCAGCGCCTGTGGCCGGCCGCAATCGCGCAGCGTCCAGATCCTGCAGCATGTTGGTCTGAATGACGGCGCGGACATCCTTGATATATTCCTGTCCGGCCTTTGAATAACGATCCAGATATTTCACAAGTTCAAAACCCGGCGCGAGTTTGTCATTGACCCTCGTGGCCGCCCGATGCTCACGGAATTTCGCGTAATAATCGTGGGTGTTCAGATTGTGCAGATAGGCGCTGACGGATTCCGACAGCCGGTCAAAGCGGCGGACCTCGTGCCTGCCGCCGGGCGCGCGTCCCGCTGGAATGATTCCGCTGCCCGGTTTCCAGCTCCACTGTCCAAACAGGGCGTTACCATGCAGCGCAAAGCGCGACGTGCCCCACCCCGACTCCACGGCCGCCTGGGCCAGGGCCAGGGAGGGAGGAACGCCATCCACGCGGCGCAGCAATTCTTTCCAATCGCCGGTTCGGGGGTCAAATCCGTCCATCCCGTAACGCGCCGCCAGATTGATGAGCCAGGTCCTGTTCGCGGAATAGAGCTTGTGCCCCTGGTCCATGTGCTGTTGCAGCCGTTGCGCCCGCGCCCGGTCATTCTGGATTTTTTCATTCTCCGCCAGCACCAGGGGAAGCAGGGTGCGGATGAAGTCCCGCTTGCGCGCCCAGCCATTGTCTTCGGCAGTCAGATTTTTCGGCAGCGAATGCACATAAAGCCGGGGCACCTCAACCTCACTGACCGGCTGGCCATGCGGTTCAGGCAGGAGAAAATTCAACGCATCGAATTGCGACAGCAACTCGCTGCTTTCGACGGGGGCGGCCATCCATACATTATTGCCGTCATAAACATGCACTTGCGCGAAAACTTCGCCGGCTTTGTCCAGCCAGTTGCGCCACCAGCCCCCTGTGCTTTCTGCATCGCCCCCCACCAGGGCCGCGCTTTCCTGATGCTGGCCTGCGCCGGTCAGTTGCGTCAGCCTGTCGAAAAGCTGGAAATGGGAATAGGTTGACGATAGCGCCAGGACATATATCACGAGCACGGCAAGGCCTGATAAGGAAAAGGCCGCGCCCATGACTCTGTGAAATATATGCTGGCTTGACTGCATGCTTGACCTGCCGGTTAAGAAAAAGTGAAGGGGAATTTACCCGGCAGGTCTCCAGGCGGCAACCCTTGGCCAGATTCATGGCCATAAGTTATTGTTATTATTGATTAACCATGATTCTTAACATTTTCATGACCGGCCCGGAAGTGACATTCCCGGAATTCTTCGGGGTTTTTCAGGGGCTTGAGAATGGTTAACGGGGCCAGAAGGCTGCAAATCCATCAAGCCATTGTATTCGTTAGGCTTTAGCCAACCTGCCGGACTTCTTCGATTTCCGGAATATAGTGGCGCAGCATGTTTTCGATGCCGTTTTTCAGGGTCATCGTGGAGCTTGGGCAGCCGGCGCAGGCCCCCTGCATGTGGAGATTGTCGCGCAGATCA
>DMKG01000281.1:27796-28304 GCA_003454415.1 Alphaproteobacteria bacterium | reverse complement strand
GGGTTCATCCAGATCACCCAGTCCACTGGTAATATCAAGGGCGATCTGGCGTTCCTGGAAAAGCTCGCGGAAGTGGCGCAACGCCCTGTGCTGCACAATGTGATCGTGCCCTCGCGCAAGGATCCGAAAGTGCATCAGCGCAGCCTGGAATGGCTCGCCAAAGCGCGCGCCAAGGGCCTTCCCATGTATGGTCAGACCGGAACGGTGCGTTCAGGTTTCGCCTATACGCTGGAGAACTGGAACCTCTATGACGCCAGTCCCGCCTGGCGCGCCGTCACCACCGGCACGTTCGAGGAAAAGCTGGCCAAGATGAAGGACCCGGCCAACCGGGAACGGCTGAAAGGCGAATATGACAGCGCCAACCGCAAGCTGGAAGTGATTCAGGCGGGCGTTGGCGGCCCGGTGCGCACGCTGATCGTGCAGGGCGTCAATAATGTTCCCGAACTGGAAAAATATGTCGGCAAGTCGCTCGGCCAGATTGCCGAGGAGGAAGGCAAACATCCCATCG
>DMKG01000281.1:13444-27492 GCA_003454415.1 Alphaproteobacteria bacterium | reverse complement strand
GAATTCCTCGGCCCCAATCGCGGCTTCAACGCAGACTTCATGGCCGAGATGATCCTGGATTCGGAATACACTTTCCCGGGCGTGTCGGATGGCGGCGCGCACACCAAATTCTTTACAGGCGGCGCCTTCACCACCGACTTCCTGAGCTGGCTTGTGCGGGACGAAAGCAAGATCACCCTGGAAGAAGCCCATTACCGTCTGTCCTCGCTTCCGGCGAAGGCGGCGGGCTTTGCAGATCGCGGCGAACTGAAACCGGGCAAGGCGGCCGACATCGTGGTCTACGGGTTGAACGAGCTGGCGGTCGAGCCGGAATGGATCGGCGAGATCGTGCACGACTTCCCCGGCAATGAATGGCGCCGGGTGCAGCGCGCCAAAGGGTATCACGCCATTATCGTCAATGGGGTGACCACCTTCTCCAATGGCGAATGCACGGGGGCAACGCCCGGCAAGCTGCTGCGTCAGGGCCGGGGTTAAGCCGTCCGCAAACGCAGTTTCTGTCCGAAATTCCGGCGCCGGCAAGGGCTCCCCTGCCGGCGCCGAATTGATTCCAGGCGCCGCAATTGTGCTGAAACAGATGCATTTGGGGCTGTAAATAGGGTTAAGGTTTGTAACTGTTTACAGATTCGCAGGATCACGGGTATTTGATCCATCTTCTGGGGTTGGCCAGCCGAAGACTTGTGTGGGGAATCAGGCCGCCTGAAAGCGTCTGTCCGGTGATCATATTGCGGGGGAAAAAGTGCGGTTCATCAAATGTTGGCTCTTCGCCCTGTGGGCTGCCGTTCTGCCTGGCCTGACATCTGTCCTGGCGGCGGAACCGGCCGCAACGATCATCAGTGTCACGGGAACCGGCCAGTTTGCCGAAACGGACGCCTCCCCCTGGCTGGATGCGGAATCCGAGCAGGCGTTATCCGCAGGCAATCTGGTGCGCACCGCCGAGTTCAGCCGTATGGGCCTGCTGTTCAGGGACAGAACCCAGATCCGCCTCAATGAAAAGACGCGGTTGCGAATCAAGGAGGCGGAAACGGAAACGCGCCTGCAGATCAGTCTGGGGCGCGCCTGGACCCAGACGAGGACCCTGCCGAATCGTCTGTATATGGAAACCCCATCGGCCACCGCCGCAATTCGCGGAACGGATTGGGATATCGAGGTGGATGAGAATGGCCGGACCATGATCACCGTGCTCAGTGGCGAAGTGGATTTCTTCAACGATTTCGGCCGCGTGCAGGTCGCCGCGAACGAATCCGCCGAGGCCGAAATCGGCAAGGCGCCGTCCAAGCTGATTCTCGTGCGCCCGAAAGACCGGGTGCAATGGGTGAATGCGTTCGCCATCGAACCCCTGAGGCATATCTCGCTTTCCACCGGCAATCCGGAAAACGCGTCTTCCCCGGTTGCGCGCGGCAAGGCCCTGGCGGAGCTTGGCCGATGGCGGGAGGCGGCGGAAAATTTTCAGCAGGCGCTGCGGGAAACGCCTGACAGCCCTGACGCGCGGATCGGCCTTGGCTTCGCCGCTCTGCATGAGGGCGAAATCGATGAGGCCCTGACCCAGTTCGACAGGGCTGCGGGTGTAACTGGCGAGGGCCGACAGCTTCTGAAGCTTGGCCGGATTGCCGCCCTGATCCAGCAGGAAAAACTCGGGCAGGCGCTGGCGAACCTCAAATCATTGACCCGCGAGCAAGAGGTGCAACAGCCTGCTGCTTTTCTTCTGCTGGCGGAGCTGATGCTCTATGCGGGCGAAACCGGCCAGGCGGTGCAATATCTGCAGGCTGGCGTCAGCCGTTTTCCGGGGGACGCCAGGCTCTATGCGGCGCTTTCCCGCGCCTGGCTCGCCGCCGGAGAAGCCGGCAAAAGCCGGGAGGCGGCGGAACAGGCCTTGCAACAGGATCAGCACACAGTGGAAGCGAGGCTGGCGGAAGGAGAACTCGCCCGTATCGAAGGCGACGGCGAGACCGCCGTCAAAGCCTTCAGCGCTGCGATCGAACAAAACCCGGCGGATGATCGCGGCTGGTTTGGCATGGGACGCATTCACACGGAAAAGGAAGAAGTGCCACAGGCGCGCAGTAAACTGCTCCGCGCGATCGAACTCAACGCGGACGGGCTCGGCTACCAGGGAGAACTTGGCACGCTTGAAACCTTCGCCAATAATTTCAATGATGCAGGCGCCGCCTTTATCGCCGCCCTCAAACGCAAGCCGGATGATTACGTCGCCCTGACCGGTCTTGGCCTTCTGGAACTGAAGCGCGGTCAAACGCAGGCCGGGCTGGAGAAATTCCTGCGCGCCAGCCTGATCGAGCCGCGCTTCGCCCGGGTGCATGTCTATATCGCCGTGGCCTATTACCAGATGGAACTGGCTCCGCGCGCCCTGGAGTCATTGCGCAAGGCCAGCGAGCTGGACGACAAGGATCCGATCCCCCATCTGATGGCCAGCATCATCTATAACGATCTGCTGCGCCCGGCTGACGCCATTACCTCTGCCCGCAAGGCGCTCAAGCTGATGCCCAATCTCAAATCCCTGAATCAGCTCGCCAATAACCAGCGCGGCACCACCAATCTGGGGCAGGCCTTCGCCTTTTTCGGAATGGAGGAATGGGCGCAGAATTACGCGCAAGAGTCCTACAATCAGTTCTGGGCCGGCAGCCATCTGTTTCTGGCGGACCGTTATCAGGGGCTTTTCACGAAAAACTCTGAACTGTTCCAGGGTTTCCTGGCCGATCCCACGGCCTTCGGCAACAGCAACCGCAATCAGACCCTGATGCAAAAACCGGGAAACTATTTCACCGGCTCGATCCGCGGGCTTACGGCGCCCGGCTCCCTGAATGGCGGAAGCCCCCTGATGCAGGCCAACGGTTTTGCAAACGGGGTCGTTCCAATGGCCTATTTCGCCAGTCAGGAACGCTTTAATCTGGAGCTGGGCGACGGTCCGGTGGATCTCACCTCCACCACAGCGGCGCTGGGGGTTGCGCCGCGTCATGATATTGGCGTGTTCCTTTTCGCCACCAAGAACCACAACAAAACGGAGATTGTGGATCCTGAACCCGGCAATGAAGCCGATTTCCGGGACATACGCAACACCACCAATGTCGATTTCGGTCTGCATTACAAACTCTCCCCCGATTCCCAGATATGGTTCAAGTATGCGCAGTTCCGTTCCAGCACCCGTGGGGAAGGCGCGGTTCTGAATTTTCCCATACGCTCTATCGTGCGGGTCAGACAGCCCGAGCACATGCTGCGCCACACTTTTAAATTAGGGGAGCGGCATGAAATCACCTGGGGTGCGGAGCGGGCCGAGCGCAAAACCCTATCTGACTTCAGAACAGATTTTTCGGATGCGGATTTTCCCGGTTTGTTCAGCGTAAGTGATTTTCTCTATGACGAAACCACTTACGATTTCTATCTGTCGGACCGCTGGCGGCCTGCGCCCCCGCTTCTGTTGCAGGCGGAGTTGTTTTATCAGCATCAGCACCGTGACGCGGGCTATCTGCGTTATCCGATTTTTTTAAATATTCCGGAATTAGAATTTGCGGATTTCAGCGATCAATCGATTTCCAGGCACAAGCTTCAGCCGCGTATTGGCCTTGTGTATAAATTCACGGAGAATGCGCTGATCCGGATGGCCTATCAGCAGTGGCTTCGTCCCGCCCAGTTCAGCACGCTGGGGCCTGTCGCTACAGCAGGCATAGCGCTGGATGACAATTTCATCGAGCGTGGCGGGCAGATGACGCGTTACCGGGGACAGTTCGAATGGGAGGTGACGCCGCGAAACTTCGTCACCGCCTATTATGATTTCAAAAAGGGCAGGAACAATCCCTTCACGCGGACGCCATTCACCATAGGCAATTTGCAGAATCTCGACCGTCTCACCTCCCGCGATCTGGGTTCGCTCGTCCGGGATGATCTGACGGAATTCAGTCTGCCGTCGGAAGGCGCAGGCCGCCTTCAGAATCTGGGCTTTTCCCTAAATCACCTGCTTAACCAGAACTGGGCTCTGTTCGGACGTTATGTGCACGCCTCCTCTGAAAACCGCAGTGAGGATTTCCGCAACAATGACCTGCCGTTTCTGTCCGATGACGCCGCCGCCATAGGCGCCACTTTCATTCATCCTGCCGGATGGTATTTCGTCTCGCGTCTGGAACGGCGCGCAGGTCAATTTCAGGACGAGGCGAATACGCAGAAAGGAAACGCCGTCTGGAACGGCGCCACCGATCTGTATTGGCAGCCCCGGGACAAGCGCTATCTGTTGCGTCTGTCTGCGGATAACGCGTTCAACAAGGACGCGCCCGCATCCTATGTGGGTGAAATCACCGTCCGGTTTTAGGCAGGGGCCGGTGTTCAGGAATTTCATAACTTCCGATCGGATAATCCGGCAAATCCTGCCGGCGGTCTCTGTCTGGCTTCTGTTCGTGCTGTATCAGGAAACGCTGCCGGCCAGACGTCTAGAATTGATCGGTTTTGATCTGCTGACCGTCTTGACAGCGCCTGCGCGCGTGGATGCGCCGGTCGTCATCGTAGGTATCGATGATCCCTCCTTCGCTGAACTGAACCTGCAATGGCCCTGGCCGCGCGCGCTGCATGCGCAACTTATCCGTTCCCTGAAATCGGAAGGCGCCAGGGTCATCGCCCTTGACGTGCTGTTTCCAGAACCTTCCAATCCGGAAAACGACGCGCTTCTGGCGGACGCCATCCGCCACGCCGGCAATGTGGTGCTGGCTTCGGATATTGTGTATCAGGATGCCGGACAGTTTCAGCAGACCATGGAGGTTCCCCCCCTGCGCCAGTTTCGCGACGCCGGCGCGCGGTCAGGCCTGACAAGCATCAGTTTTGATCCAGATCTCATTGTGCGCAGCATTCCGCAAAGAAGCGACGCCATGTGGCGCGAGATTATCCGGCTCTACACAGGCGCCGAGCCAAAGGACACGGAAGGCGGCCTGATCCGGTATGCGGGGCCCGATCATTCTTTCCGCTATGTTTCCTATTATCAGGCGCTGGATCCTGGAACCTTTCTGCCCCCGGGCCTATTCCGGGACAAGATCGTGCTTGTTGGCAATGACGTGAAGGCCGCGCTGGATGCAAAGGCCCATCAGATCGACGCCTTCGCCACACCCTATTCAAGTATCACCCGTCTGATGACGCCTGGCGTCGAACTGCACGCAACCCTTATCGCCAATGCGCTTGACCGCAACGCCCTGAAAGAGGCGCCGGCCGGGACGGCGCCGGTTCTGGCGGCGTTCGCCATGACGCTGATGGCCTTCGCCATGGGAAGGGGCCGCGCCCTGCGCAGCGGACTGCTGGCCCTTGCGCTGATGGCCGGGATGGCGGCGCTGGCGTTCTGGCTGTTTGCCGGGCGGGGCGTCTGGCTTCCTGTAATCGGCGTGATGCTGGCGATTGCCGGAATTTACGCGGTTCAGGTGGTGGCCGGCTACCTTCTGGAACTGCGCCAGAGACGCCAGATAGAACGCGCCTTCAGGTTCTATGTATCGCCGGATATCGTCAGGGAAATGAC
This sequence comes from Alphaproteobacteria bacterium, assembly GCA_003454415.1. Classification (GTDB taxonomy): domain Bacteria; phylum Pseudomonadota; class Alphaproteobacteria; order UBA11222; family UBA11222; genus UBA11222. The sequence goes on along the minus strand of DMKG01000281.1, from coordinate 21,995 downwards.
CGCCCATCCCGAACGTCTCGTGCTAGGGGGCGTACGGCGTGAACTTACCCTCATGTTCACCGATCTGGCCGGCTTCACCAGCTTTTCAGAAGCAATGGAGCCGGAACAGGTTGCCGAACTGCTCAATGAACACCTTACCCTGATGACCCGTATCGTGATGGCGCATGGCGGCACGGTGGACAAATTCATTGGCGACGCCATCATGGCGTTCTGGGGCGCGCCCCTGCCGGACAGGGAGCATGCGCTGCATGCCGCCCAGGCCGCGAAGGCCATGCAGGAAGAAATGACGCGCTTCCGGAACCGTTACGCAGGGGATGAATTACGGCAGCTGAGCATGCGGATCGGCCTGCATTCCGGCGCCGCCGTGGTGGGCAATATGGGTTCTTCGGACCGGTTCGATTACACCGCCATTGGCGATAACGTAAATCTTGCGGCGCGGCTGGAAGGGGTCAACAAGCTGTTCGGTACGGAAATCCTGATCAGCCAGGAAACCGCTGCGGAAATCGGCGGCCAGCTATCCTTGCGCCGCGTGGCGCGGGTTATCGTGAAAGGCAAGACCCAGCCTATTGATATTTTCACATTGTGCGATGACCAGAAATTGATAGGGCTGGGTGAGACGGCGCTGAAGCATTATTCCGCGCAGCAATGGGAGCTGGCCAGTGAAGCCTGCCAAAAAATATTTGCGATTGATCCCGATGACAGGATCGCCAAAGTCCTGATGCAGGAGATCGAGGCCCTGCGCCGTGAACCGCCGCCCCTGGACTGGAACGGCGGCATGGCGCTGGAGAAAATGTGACGGTGTTTTCACTGGCCGATGCGCATTTGCTCACTCGGCGGCCTGAAGACCCTGAAAATAGGCCATATTGCCATCCGCGAGTTTTGCGGGCAGGTCCGTTCGGGCAATCCTGTTTGCTTCGTTCACATCGCCATGCATCGCCAGCAGCAGAGAAAGATTCTGCCGTATCTGAAGGCTTGCATCGGGATGTGCGGCCGCGCGCCGCATATTCTCCATAGCCTCTTCCTTGCGGCCGGCCAGCGCCAGGCTCAGGGCCAGATTGTTCAGCACCTTGGGATTGTTAGGGGAAAGCGCCAGCGCCTGCTTATAGGCGGTTTCCGCCTCGCTTTGCCGGTTGAGCCGGTCCAGCAGCACCCCCCTGGCGGAATAAAGGGCCCAGTCGCTCTGATCCGCCGCAATCGCCCTGTCGATGTCCGGCAACGCCTGCTCAAACGCCCCGATCGCAGCGGCGGCCTTGGCGCGCTCCGCCAGTAATTGCGTGTCACCCGGCTTTGTCTCCAGCGCCTGGTTGAGGACGTTGATGGCTGTAACGGCGTCATTCGAATAGCGCAGATTACGGGCATATTGCAGAGCGGCGGCGCTGTCGGCGGGATTGCTGTTATAGATGGCGCCCCAATAGGCTGCGGCGGAGGCGTAATCCAGGCTTTGCCCCGCCTGGGTGGCCGCCTCCTGAAGATAGGGTTGCAGGGAGACATCCTGGCCCTGCGTATCCGGCTGGGATTGACTTGTCCCCATGGGGGGTATGGCCGAACCGGCCGGTTGAACAGGCCCGCTGCTGCATGCCGACAGCCATGCGCTGCAGAAAAAAACGCCGGCCATTCCCGCCATTCTGATAAAGGGAAACTTATGCGGCATTTACTGTTCCCACTTCATGTAACATGATTTTGCCCTATTTAAGGGGTAGGCGTCGCCACGCCTGAACAACACATATACCAAATGTTCAAAAAATATAAGTAAGCTGAGGGTTCGCATCCGGGATACTCTCCGGCCTCTTATCCTGCGGCGTTTATCGCGTCATACGCCAGCCTTAAGTTCAGAAAGGCGGGAAACATGTTTGATCACACAATATTATGTTAATATTGTTGTAATCTTTAACGGTTGTTATTCTTGGTCATCCCGTTACAACAGCCGTTTTTGCCGGTTTTTCCTTTGAAATACTATTGGGGTTCCCATGCTTAAGCCGAAATCAGAACATTCTCTGACGAAAATTTCCGGAAGGGCCATGTATCCAGTATCTTCTGATGATGGGCGGAATTCGGCAAATGGAGCCAAAATAAGGAAGCGGGCGGGAAAATCCGGTTTCACGAGACGGTTTCTGGGGGGTTCCCTTGCGGTCCTTCTTGCCGCCAGCGCCGGCTCCTGGAGCCAGACGGTCTATGCAGCCAATTCTGAATCAGAGGAATATTTTCAGGACGCCAAAAAAGCGCTGAAAGAAGGTAAGACCAATGAAGGCGTCATCCATCTTAAAAACGCCGTTCGCGCCGATCCGGACAATGTGGAGGCGCGCTTTCTGCTGGGCCAATATAATATTCAGCGCGGTGATTTTGCGGGGGCCGAGAAAGAATTTCGTGAAGCGCGCAAGCGCGGCATGGAGGGGGAGCGGATACTGCTGCCCCTGGCGCAGGTCTATCTGCGGCAGGGCAAAGCGGATGATCTTCTGGCGGAAATCGATGCGGAGAAGTTTGAGGGCAAGGCCAGGGCTCTTGCCCATGCCCTCAGGGCGCGCGCCTTCATCCTGAAAAATGATCTGAAGAAAGCGGGAGAGGCGTTGGACCTCGCCCGCCCTGATTCGGACGAATCTGCGATCTTTTACATAACCGAGGCCGAACTGCTGCAGCGCAAGGGCGACCTGACGGCAGCGGAACAGGCGATCGATACGGCGCTTTCCATCGACCCAAAATCCCCCCAGGCTTTAGGGGCGAAAGGTGAATTGCGCCGGGTGCAGCAGGATTTGCCCGGGGCGCTGGAATCTTATAACGCCGCGCTCGCCCAGGATAAAAATAACATTCAGATTCACCTCAGCCGCGCCTTCACTTTGCTGGCGCTCAAACGCACTGAAGAAGCCGAGGCGGATGTGGATCTGATCTTGAAACGCATGCCAGAAATTCCGATGGCGCTCTATCTCAAGTCAGCCCTTCTGGCCCAGCGGGGCGAAACCGAAAAAGCGCTGGAAGCGATTCAGCCCGTGGAATTCCGGCTCGCCTCCTTCATGCCGGCGGTTTATTTGCTCGCCAATCTGAACCTCAAACTAAACCGCCTGGAGGGGGCGGTCAGTTACGCGGAACGCTATCACGCCGCCAATGAGGACCGGCCGGACGCCGTCAAATTGCTGGCGAGTATTTATTTACGCCAGAAACGCGTTCCCGACGCGCTGAAGATCCTCAAACCTCATGAGGAAAAGGAGGAATTCACGAGCGATCAGCTGTATTTGCAGCTGTTGGGCAACAGTTATCTGGGGGCGAGAGAATATTCCTCCGCGTCCAGCGTTTTCAAGGCGTTGCAAAAATTGAATCCCGAAAACCAGACCGTGCGCGAGCAGTTGGCGATTACCAGCCTTGGCATGGGCGAGCAGGATTCCGCCATCTCTGAACTTGAAGAGCTGACAGCAGAGGAAGGAGGTTCAGACCGGGCGAATATGCTGCTTATCCTCACCCATCTGCGCAGCAAAGAGTATGACAAGGCCGAAACGGCGGCGCGTAACTTCGTCAGAAACAATGAACAAAACGCCACTGCGCAAAATCTGCTCGGTTCTGTTCTCCTGTCCCAGGATAAAAGGGACGAAGCCCGCGCATCGTTTGAGCGCGCCTTGCAGGTGAACCCGGAGTTTGTTCCCTCCGTCATCAATCTGTCACTTATCGAGCGTATGGAAAACAAACCCGCAGAAGCCAAAAAGCGTCTGGAAAAATTTCTCGAAACCGACAAGGGAAATGAAAAGGTTCTGCTCGGCCTTGCTGATCTGGCCGTGGCGCAGGACAACAGCGATGAAGCGCTGACATGGCTGGAAAAGGCGGTGGCGGAGAATCCGAAATCCGAAACGCCGCGTCTGAAAATGATCGGACTTCAGATGCAGCTGAAAAAATCGGAAGCCGCATTGCAGACGGCCATGGAATTAAGTGGTCTGGCCCCTGATTCTCCCGTTGCGGTAAGCGCCCTTGCGCAAACCCAGATCCTCAATAAACAGCTTGCAAATGGCGTCGCCACCCTGCGGCGGCTTGTAATCCTTCTGCCGAAATCGCCAAAGCCGCAAATGATGCTGGGCGAAGCGCAGATGCTCAACAACAATCTTCCGGAGGCGAAAGCGGCGTTTGATGAGGCCGTGAGGCTTGCGCCGGATCTGGCGGAGGCGAAAGCCGGACGGATTAATGTTGAACTGAAGGACGCCGGCAGCGAGGCGGCCATCAGTCTTGCCGAAAAATACCGGAACGAAGCGCCGGATAATCCGGACAATTCCCTGTTGCTCGGCAACCTCTACTTACGTAACCAGCAATATGCGCAAGCCGTAGAGGCGCTGGAGAAAGCCCAGCAGCTAAGGCCAAATGGCGCAACCTTCCGCAGCCTGTATGGAGCCATGATCAAAGCGGACAAGGAAAAAGAGGCCTTTGCCCAGTTGCAGCAATGGGCCAAGGAGAATCCTGACGATTGGGAGAGCCGCATGGTTCTGTCCACGGAATATATCCGTTACGGGAACATGCAGAAGGCGATAGCGGAAACCGAGGCCCTGAACGAAAAATTCCCCGGCAGGCCATTAATCCTGAATAATTTAGGCTGGTTGTATGCCCGCAACAATGATCCTCGCGGCAAGGAGTTGGTGCGCACCGCCCTGGAGATTGCGCCGGACGTAGCTGAAATCCAGGATACGTATGGCTGGATTCTGGTAAAAGAGGGCAAGGTCAGCGAAGGCCTTGAACCGCTTCGTAAGGCCGCTGCCGCATTGCCCGCGGTCGCCGAGGTTCAGTATCATTTCGCAGCCGCGCTCGCGCAAAGCGGTAAAAAATCAGAGGCTGTGGATGTCCTGACCAAAATTCTCGCTGGAAATGACAGCTTTGAAGAACGCAAGGATGCTGAAGCTTTATTGCAATCTCTGAAATCAGGATGAAACTCTCGATGGCGTTGCGGGATTTTACCTGAGCAAGGGATAAGTGGTGCGCATTCTTACTTTTTCCAGCCTGTATCCCAGCGCTGCCCAGCCCTCTCATGGCGTATTTGTCGAAAACCGGCTGCGCGAACTGATCAAGGGCGGCGATGTGGAATCGCGCGTGCTGTGCCCGGTTCCCTGGATTCCGCCCATGGGGCGGCTGAGCGGCAGTTACGCTGTATACGGTAAAATTGAACGGCAATCCGTGCGGCACGGGATCTCCGTATCCTATCCCCGTTATGCGCTGATCCCCAAGATTGGCATGAACGTGGCGCCTTCCGCCATGTTCATTTCCCTGTATGGGAAGGCGCGGCGGCTGATCAGCGATGGTTACGATTTTGATCTGATCGACGCGCATTATTTTTACCCTGATGGCGTAGCTGCGGCGATGATCGGAAAGCTTCTTGGCAAGCCTGTCGTGATCACGGCGCGGGGTACGGATATCAATCTGATCCCGGCCTACTGGATCCCAAGACGGCAGATTTTATGGGCGGCGCGCGAGGCCAGCGGGCTGATAACCGTATGTCAGGCGCTCAAGGACACCCTTGTTGAAATGGGGGTTGCGCCGGAAAAAATTCATACCTTGCGCAATGGCGTGGACCTCGCGCGTTTTCAGCCGCAGAACCGCGAAGCCGCAAGAGCCGCCTTTGGCGCGGAAGGGAAGACGCTGCTCTCAATAGGGCATCTGATCGAACGCAAGGGACATGATCTGGTCATAAAGGCGATGCGGATGCTTCCCGAATACCGGCTTTTGATCGCTGGCGACGGTCCCGAGCGCGCGAATCTCGACGCACTCGCCAGTGCGTCAGGCGTTGCCGGCAGAGTGAAATTTTTAGGCGCGCTGCCGCCCGCGCGAATGACAGAGCTTTATAATGCGGGGGATGCGTTAATCCTTGCCTCCAGCCGGGAAGGCTGGGCGAATGTTCTGCTGGAAGCGATGGCGTGCGGGACGCCAGTGGTGGCCAGCAACGTATGGGGAACGCCCGAAGTCGTAACATCTCCGGTTGCGGGAGTATTAATGAGAGAGCGTACGCCGGACGGCGTAGCGGATGGGGTAAGGGCGCTTTTCAATGCATTGCCCCTGCGCAGCGAAACCCGCAGCTATGCGGAAAATTTCAGCTGGGAGGCGACGACGCTGGGACAGCTGGCGTTGTTCAGATCGATTCTGCGAACAGGCGGAACATAAAAACACCATAATCACACGGTGGGGTGATTTCGGTCACTTTTGCCATAAAACTGACATTAATTATATGTAAAAGGATAAGCGGAACAATACCGGCTTTTGCGTTAATCGCGGGCCGGATTTGTCTATACGCTGCCGGTGGGATCATTTCAGGATAATTCACATGTTTTCGAAACGCATGCTCGTCATCGGATCAGCCGACATCATGATTCTGCTGCTCTCGGTATTGATGGGTATGCTGAGCGCCACTTCCGGAGAGGCGGGATTTTCTCAGGCCACGCTGAATCATTCCTCGGAATGGACGATGTTTCTCCTCGTTCTTATCGGATGCCTCATATCCATGGGTCTGTATAATCCGGATTACATGTTTGATATGCAGGAAGCAGTTATGCGGTTGATCACCGGCTTCCTTATTACCTTTGTCGCCGTCTCTCTTTTGCTGGGTTTTGTTAAAACCGCGCCTGTTCTGCGTCAGGCGCTCCCTCCGGCGCTGGCGCTGAGCTTTGCCGGATTGCTTGCCGTCCGTTACGCGGCCAGCAGCACCATACTGGCGCAATATCTGAAGCGCCGGGTGCTGGTGCTGGGGGCGGGTGTCCGGGCCCGGCGCATAGAAGAGGAAATAAGAAAAAAACACGGTCATTGCGGTTTCATTCCGGTCGCCTATGTTCCGGCAAGCCCCGATGAGCGGGGCGTGTCCGTTGTGCATATTATTGACAATCCCCAGGATCTGAACGGCTTCTGTGAATACGCCAGGGTAGATGAAATCGTCCTCGCCGCTGATGAGCGCCGGGGCACGATGCCGATCGACGTGCTCCTGGAATGCCGGATGAGCGGCCGTAAAATCACCACCGTAACAGATTTCATCGAGCGGGAAGCCGGGCAGGTGGAACTGGAGGGTCTTTATCCGAGCTGGCTTGTTTTTTCAGTTCCTACCACCCGCAACATTGTTGAAAGAGGGATCAAACGGCTGTTCGATATCGTTATCAGTCTCGCATTCCTTTTACTGACCTTCCCGCTCCTGCTTGTCACGGCGATATGTATTCTTCTGGATGATGGTGCTCCGGTTTTTTACCGTCAGACACGGACCGGCCTGCGTGGAAAGCCTTTCGACGTGTTGAAGTTTCGCAGTATGAAGAAGGACGCGGAGAAAGATGGAGTCGCGCGCTGGGCGGCGCAGGACGATGACCGGATCACCAGGGTCGGGCGCTTTATCCGTAAGACCCGCATTGATGAATTGCCGCAGATCTTCAATGTCCTGGCCGGATCGATGAGTTTCGTCGGTCCGCGGCCGGAACGCCCGTCCATTGTGGCGGATCTTGAAAGCCAGATTCCTTTTTTCAGATACCGTCATGTGGTCAAGCCAGGCATCACCGGATGGGCGCAGGTCAACTACCCTTACGGCGCCAGCGTCGAGGACGCGCGTGAAAAACTGAAATACGATCTTTACTATATAAAAAACGAATCCCTGGTTCTCGATCTCCTGATTCTGATGGAGACGGTGCGGGTCGTGTTCTGGCCATCAGGGGCGCGCTGACGCCGCGCCGCCGGGAATGCGCCTGAGTACTCGTCAGCAGGGATATTTATGTCTTTATATCCTAACGCCGCAGGGGCCTGGCGCGGTCAGGGCGCATTATATGCGCAGGGTGGGAAGCAGGTTGAGGCCATCCGTTATCCGGACCAGAGCGTGCTCCTTCTGATCGGCGCAGGGTGAATTCATATCCACGATTTGCGCCTTTCTGATCCATTCCGATAATTGCTGTGGCGACATTGGGTGGGCGATCTCGAAGCCCTGCAGGGCGTCACACCCCTGGGAGATGATCGTGTGCAAGTGCTCGCGCGTTTCAATTCCTACCGCCGCCACTTTTATCTCCAGATGGCGCGCCAGAAGAATGATGGAGCCAATCAGCGAATCGCCGGAAAATTTCCGTTCTTCGTTAGGGTTTTGGGCCGCGCTGATCTTCAACAGAGAAAAGGGAAGGGAATGCAGAAGCATTAATGAAAGCGGGCTGTTGCCGGAATGGGTGAGATACAGCCCGACACCTTTGTCATGTAATTTCTCCAGCACCTCAATGCGTTGCCGGGGTAGTGGTGTAAGCGTTTCTTCCTGTATATCCACGGAAATCCGATGACGGCCGAGAACCTTCTTCTCCAGGATCGGTTCGACCCACTCAAACAGATTCGCGTCATCCACTTGCGATGCGGAAAGATTGAGGGAAATGTCCATCGATGGAAACGCCTCGGTGTTCAGGAAAGCAAGGTCCCGGAGCAACTGGGCGCCCATCCACAGACTGATTTGCGGCATGAGCCGCGCTGCTTCTGCGGCGGGCAGGAATTCACGCGCTGGCATGAGCCCACGCTTTGGATTGCTCCATCGAAACAGCATTTCCACGCCCAGCGGCATGTTTTTGTCAAGCCATACGACCGGCTGATAGTAAAG
>DMKG01000281.1:3675-13207 GCA_003454415.1 Alphaproteobacteria bacterium | reverse complement strand
AGCGTTTCATCCTGCATTTCGTGGGAATAGAAACGAAAGCAGTTTCCCCTTTTCTTTGCATGGTACATGGCGGTGTCAGCCTGTTGAATCAGCGTTGCGGCCTCTGTCGGGCCGGATGCATAGGCGATGCCCATGCTCGCGCTGATTTCAAGCTGGTGCTGCTGATAGGATATGGGTAGCGCCAGAATTGCCCCGATCTTGGCGGCGATAGATGCCGCATCGTGCGGATTGGGAACGCCTTCCAGCAAAATCACGAACTCATCCCCTCCAAAGCGCGCGGGGGTATCATAGGCGCGAATGACGTTCTTCAGCCGCTGCGCCACCATTTTCAATACGGCGTCACCGGCGTCATGCCCATAAGTGTCATTGATGGGTTTGAAATGATCGAGATCGATGAACAGGACGGCAACGGCTGTTCGCGCGCGCGCGCTGCGCGCCAATGCGATTTCAAGCCGGCTGATGAACAGATTGCGGTTGGCGAGTCCGGTCAGTCCGTCATAATTGGCGCGGAGGAACAGGGTCTTTTCTTCTTCATCCTGGATTTTTTTTGTTTTCTTGTAGGCGATGGCGTCCTGAATGGCGAGGTGCAGCGTTTCCGGGGTTACTGCGGATTTGACGAGATAATGCTGCGCGCCGTCCTTGATGGACTGGGCGGCGATCGCTTCATTTCCCTGGCCCGTCATCAGGATGACGGGAAGATAGGTATTTGCAGCGCAGATCTGCTTCAGAATCTCAAGTCCGCTAAGACCTGGCAGAGAGTAATCCAGCAATACGCAGTCGCAGCCCCTGGCCTTCAGCAGATCCATCCCTATATTGCCGTCTTCCGCTTCCTGGCAGATGTAACGCGTATCTGCAATTCTTTTGAGCGAGCGTATGTAAAGCTCCCGGTCATCCTGGCAGTCATCGATAATGAGGATCCTGAAAGCGTCGCCCATTTAAGCCTCGTTTGGCGGCAGGATGGCGACGCGGAGCCAGTAATCGGTAATTGTGCGAATGGCGTCGCATAATCCTTCAAATCTCACGGGTTTCTGTATGTAGGTGCTCGCTCCGGTTTCATAGCATTGCTTGACATCCTTGGGATCGTTGGAAGTGGTGAGAATGACGACGGGTATGGATTTGCGGTTCGGATCATTTTTGATTCTTTCCAGAACCTGCTGCCCGTCCATTCCCGGCATATTCAGATCGAGCAGGATCAGGGCCGGAGTTCTGATATTTTCATTGTCGGAATAACGTCCCTTCCCGAACAGATAATCCAGTCCTTCCTGTCCGCTTTTGCACCACAGCAGCGGATTTGCGCATTTGTTCTTCTTGAGGCTGCGCGTCGCCGCTTCATAGTCATCATGGTTGTCCTCGATCAGCATGATGGGCTGAAGATCACTCATGTCTGCTCACCTTGTCCGATAGTGAAATAAAATGCCGTACCCTGACCCATTTGGGATTCGATCCAGATGCGGCCATGATGCCGTTCAAGGATTTTCTTCACAAAGGTCAGTCCCGCGCCTGTGCCTTTGACGCTGTCATCCTCGTTGTTCAGCCTCTTGAAGAGGCGGAAGACGTCATTATGGAATTGCAGAGGAATCCCGACGCCGTTATCCCTTACGCAAAATACCCGTTCGCCGGACTTATCTTCGCAGCTGATTTCAACAATCTTCTCGGGTTTGTCGTTATATTTGACCGCGTTGGTGATCAGGTTACGGAAGACTTCGGTAATGCGCGGCAGGTCACAGACGATAACCGGCAAGGGCTTGGGAATGACGATCCTGGCGTTGACCTGCTGCAAGGTCGTTTCCATGAGGGATTCGATATCTGAAATGATTTCGTTGAGGTCTGTCTTCTGGATCGCCAGCTCCTGGCGCCCGAGCCGGGAAAAATACAGCAGATCGTTGACCAGACGCTCCATGCGTTCGCACAGATAGGTCATCCGCAAAAGCCGCGCCTCTCCATCCTTGCCCAACTGTTCCGCGAAATCTTCATACAAGAACATGGCGTTGTTGCTGAGGCCCCGAAGCGGCTCCCTCAGATCATGCGAGGCGATAAATGCGAAATCGTCCAGTTCCTGGTTGCTGTGTTTAAGAGCTTCGATATGTTGAAGAATCTTGCGCTCATCTTCTTTGCGCCCGGTAATGTCCCGCAGAGTTCCCACGAACATGCGCTCGCCGCCCAGGGGCATCTCGTTGAAGTCGAATTCCATGGGAAACCTGGTCCCGTCCTTGCGCACGCCATAGAACTCACGCCTGACCCCAAGGACTTTCTTCTCCCCGGTCCTGAGATAATCCTTGAAATAGTGAACCCGCCGTTGAGCCGTGCTCTGCGGCACCAGCAGGTTCAGATTCTGGCCGATGACTTCTTCCTGCGTGTAGCCGAAGATGTATTCCGCCGCCGGGTTGAAGGTCTGGATCTCGCCCTGCTCATTGATCGTGATCAGCCCGTCCAGAACGGTATTGGTGATGGCCAGCCACCGCGCCGCTTCCTCCACCGCGCGTTCTTCCGCCTTCTTTCGTTCGGTGATGTCGCGGGCGGTTCCCACGAACATGCGCTCGCCGCCTACCGGCATCTCGTTGATGCCGAGTTCCATGGGAAACACGCTGCCATCCTTCCGGCGGCCAGAGATCTCGCGCCCGATGCCGATGACTTTGTTCACCTTGGTCTTAAGATAATGACGCAGATAGCTGTCGCCTTGCGAATAATAGGGTTCCGGCATCAGCATCATCACATTCTGGCCGAAGACCTCTTCCTGGGTGTAGCCGAAGATCTTTTCCGCCGCCGGGTTGAAGGTCTGGATCAGGCCCTGCTCATTGATCGTGATCAGCCCGTCCAGAACGGTATTGGTGATGGCCATCAGCCGCGCCGCTTCCTCGACTGCGCGTTCTTCCGCTTCTTTGCGTTCAGTTATGTCACGGATGGTTCCTACGAACATGCGCGACCCGCCCACCGGCATCTCGTTGATGCCCAGCTCCATGGGAAACACGCTTCCATTCTTGCGCCGGCCCGAGACTTCGCGCCCGATGCCGATCACCTTCTTCTCCCCGGTCTTGAGATAATGGCTGAGATAGCCGTCATGCTGCGAGTGATAGGGCTCCGGCATCAGCATGTTCACATTCCGGCCTATGACCTCTTCGGGCGTGTAACCAAAAATTTTCTCCGCAGCGAGATTGAAGGTCTGAATCAGTCCGTCACTGTCAATGATGATCAGCCCGTCCAGAACGGTCTCCATCACGGTGTGCAAATCAGCCTTTATCGAGGTAAGCTTACCGGTCTTTCCCATGTCTGGACCGTCGCCGGGTTTCAGATAGGTGTGTCTACTTGTCATCTTCAGCAGGCCTAACGTGAGGAATGCAGCTTTTGATTGTTATAATAATGTTGCTTCAATTATTTATATTTAGTAAATTATAACTAAAAACATTTTGCCTATAGCTCAACGGCGCTCATCTGGCGCCAGCGTCCAAGCGCTTGCCATCAGTCAGACTGAAAGCCGAACAGGAAGTTGCGGGTGATCTGCTTGCGCCCAAGGGAGCAGAGATATGTGTGGAGTTCTCAAGTCCTGGAGCCGGCCTATCTGCAGGCAGACATCATGCCGGGGGCGTTAACGCGAGTGATTTGGGCGGGATCGGCCAGCTATGTCAGACTCTACTCCTCGGAGAGATTGTCCCCGAGGAGAGTCGTAACGGCGCTCAGGCGGTCTGTTTCAGTTCGCTTTGCAGGAATTGCAGGGTGGCGTCGCGGTCGCCCACTCCCAGCAGGGTGCAGTTGAGATCGGTCACGCCAATATCGCGCAGGCGCTGAATGGAGGCGCGCAACTCCTTTTCGCCGCCAGCGCAGGCCAGATCCGCAGGCCCCTTCAGCCCTTCCTTGTCCAGCATCGCGCGGTAAGAAGCGAGCGTGCCATACATTTTCAATCCCCGTTCCAGACGGTCGCGCACCGCTTCCTTGTCGGGAACCAGGGCGAAGGGCATGCCTGCGACGATTCTGGGGGCGGGTTTGGGGGCTTCTTTCGCCGCTTTCGTGATTTTCGGGATGATATGGTTCTCCAGGGTCTTCGGCCCCACCATCCAGGTGATGGTGCCGTCCGCCAGGGTTCCCGCGATCTTCAGCATCACATCGCCCAGCGCCGCCACCACAAGGGGGACGCCCTGGGATTCCGCTACGCTGATCTGCCCGTTCGTCTTGTAGAGCTCGCCTGCGAACTGCACCTTTTCATTGCGCAGCAGCGGGCCGAGAACCTGCAGATATTCCCGCATATGCCGCGCCGGCTTGTCGAAGGACATGCCGAGCGCGCCTTCGATGACCGGCTTGTGGGAAAGGCCGATGCCAAGGATGAAGCGGCCTTTGGATGCGGCCTGTGCGGTCGCCGCCATTTGCGCCATCACCATGGGATGACGGGGATAGGTTGGCACCACCGCCGTGCCCAGCTTGATGCGGCTCGTCTCACGCCCGATCAGCGCCATGGCCATGATGGCTTCGAGCCCGAACATGTTCGCAATCCAGAGGCTGTCGAAGCCCATCTGCTCCACGCGCTTCGCCTGTGCGATCAGCCCGTCAATGGTGGCTTCCGGCCCGATCCCGGCGGTATTTATGCCTATCTTCATTTCCGTCTCCCTGTTTTGCCTGCAAGGCTTTTGATGGCCTGCGCGGTCTGGTTGTTTTCATCCCAGTGTGGTGGATTTGAACTTGCTGCGATTAAAGCGGCAGTCTCTTACAGCAACTTCAAATCCTTAAACCACACTAGAATCATATTTGATAGTGACCCTTATAGATCTGGCGTTCGTTCGCTTCTTTCAGATGGGCGTGACGAACTTAAGCTTCGGGTCACCAGCCGCCTCGGTTCCGGCACGCCCTGCCGAAGGCCTTGAAAATGGCGGCATAGGCGGGATTTTCATTCCCCCGCCATTCCGGGTGCCATTGTACCCCAAGAACGAAGCCCGGCGCATCCTCAATCGACACGGCTTCGATGGTTCCGTCCGGCGCCACGGCCTGAACGGTCAGATTATCCGCCAGCCGGTCCACGCCCTGGGCATGCACGGAATTCACCCTGTATTTCGCCGCCGCAATGATGCGGGCGAGCCGGGTTTCCGGCAGAACGGTAATCTCATGCGCCGGTTCGTAACGCAGGTCCGGGGTGGGGTCGCGCCCCTGCAGATGGCCCCTGAGATGATCGTGCCGGCCGGGCAGTTCGTGCACGAACTGATGCAGCGTGCCGCCAAAGGCGACATTCATTTCCTGCATGCCACGGCACACCGCCAGAAGGGGAACCCCCGCCTCCACCGCCGCGCGGATCAGCGGCAGGCAGAGCGCATCGCGATTGGGATCGGCGATGTTGGACTCGCGCGGCGTAGGTCCGCCGTAAAGTTCCGGCGCGACATTGGAAGGCGAACCCGGCAAAAACACCCCATCCACCACGCTCAGGATCTGCTGCGCCTCCAGCGGCTCCCGGGTTACTGGAATCAGCAGCGGCAGCACATTCGCGGCGTCGCGCAGGGCTGCGATGTATTTCTCTCCAACCGCATGAAAGGGCAGATCCCCGATCATTCTCCAGTCGCAGGGCACACCCACAACCACGGGGCGCTGGGGTTTGAGCTTGCTCATGCCGGTATCACCTGCCCGTTAACGTCTGTGCTGCGAACCAGGCGCAGGATCATTCAGGATGAACAGTTTCGGATCCAGCCGCTCGGCTTCCTGAATATTGCTCAGGCCGACCTGGGTCATCAGGCCCTGTGCGTCCACCACCACCCATTGGCGCAGTTCAATTCCCGAAGCGCCGGCCTGCTGCCCCGCATCAGTAAAAATCAGGGTGAGTTCACCTTTTTCCGGCGCCTCGGGATCGCGCAGACGAAGTTTCAGCAGGCCTTTCTGCCGCTCCACCGCGACGACCTCTTTCTTCTCTCCCAGGGAGACCTGTTTTTCCAGGATCGGACTGAGCGGAGTGGAGCCAATGGGATAGCGCTGAATGGGTAAGGCTTTATCCTCCTGCACCGCCACCCAGACGCCATCGGCGACGATCAGGATCTGATCCGGCGGCGCATATTCAAACCGCATCCGCCCAGGCCGGTTGAGATAAAAATCTCCCCGGCTGACGCTGCCGTCCGGGGCGATCTGCATGAAATCCGCCCGCATCCGGCCAAGCTGATTGAGGTAGGTGTTGATCCTGTCGATATCCGCCCGTTCTCCGGCGGACACGTCCGCGCCGCGATTCTGTTGCGCGCCTGCGCTCCCCGCTCCGGACAGGAGAAGCATCGTTAAGGCGATCAACAGATGGACGGGGCGTTGCAGCATGATCCAGAGCTAAACATAAAACAGAGCGAAAACAAGATGCCCAAGGGGGGTGCCGGTGCTAATTCAACGGTTCGGCGGACAGGCGCAGGCCCAGTTTCTGCATCGCCTGCTGTTTTTGCGCTGGAGCGCCATGCCTCAGAATGGCGAAACTGGCGATGGCTTCTACGGGGGTAAGGCCGCCTGGCGGATCCAGGCGCAGATTGAGCCGCGAGGGCTGGCTGAGGAAAATCGTCATCGCTTTGGAGAATTCCGTCGCCAGAGGGTCGGCCCCCGCCTGCGGATCAAAGGGGATATAGAGCGCGGCTGCAAGATATTTGGCGCGGGCCTGATCCGCGTTCAATCCTTCCTTCGCGCCATCCTGCGCCAGCCAGCGATTGACGAATTCCGCGCCGGTAAAGTTCAGATCGCAACTGCGCAGGGCGGCGCTGCCGCCGGCCGCCATCGCCTGGCCGGTCAGTGAAGGATGAAATGCGCTCAGATGATCCGCCGCGCAACGCCCCTGCAATGCGCCATCGGGCGAAACCTCAAGCCGCATGTCCCATTGATGGGAGGCGGGCGCCCGGAAGTCATGCCGTGAGGAGAGGGTGAATTGAAGAACCTCCTGGCCCAGTATTTGACCAAGCTCTGCGGCTTTCGGCGCGGCGCGCAAATCCAGCCGACCGCCGGTGATGGACAATTTTCCCGAAGCGGGAAATGGCGCATATCCGCCATCGGCTTCACTGACAAGGGTTGCGATAGCCAGCAGCCGCCTTCCCTCCTTGCGCAAAGCAAGTTCCCGCAATTGCAGGCCGCTATAAACAGGCTCATTCAGCACTGCATTCAGCAGGGCGTGGGGGCCCCCGGCGCCCTGACTGAAGGGTTTGGCGTCAAGATTGCGCAATTCCCCTTGCCCGATTTCCAGGACGTAATTACCGTCCTCCCTGGCGGCGCTGATTTCGGCGCCGGAAAATCTCACCTCCCCGATGCGCGCGCCAGTGATGCCGGAGGCGCTGATTCTGGCGATCTTCACGCCGCCGCCTCCCGATTGCATATCGTCCACCCCGTCCAGACGGATATTCTCGGCCTGCAACCGGTCGGCGTGATATAATCCACGCTCAAGCGGCCGTAATCCGTGCAGTTCCAGCATGCCGATGGTTTCTATGACTTCTCCGCCATCAGCTGTCTGCCCCTGCGCCACCACATTCCTAACCCGGATGGCGCCACCTGTTTCCTCTAGACCGGAAAAGCTGATCTTGGCGCCAGGCGGCGAAATGCTGGCGATAAAACCACGGATATCGGCCTGCGCGTCCGCCCTTGCCCCGCCGGAATGTGCAAAAAGCATAACCAGGAAAGCGAAACCAATACCCAGATGACGAGAGCGCATGAATATCCTTCAGTTTTGCCCGGACGCCCGCGCGCCCTGGCGATGGGCGATACAAGCCGCTGATTGTGACTGAAATATGTCGATCCAGCCACTCCCGCCTTGCATAACCCCGTGCTTTATGTAGTTTATCAGCAGCTGCTGTTTAAGGACGTATAACAGGATCGGGGGGTGGAAATGCGGCAGGGAAATCAATGGCTGATGGGCATTGCATGCGCCTTGCTGGCGCTGGTTTGGGCGGCTGCTGGCGAAACGGCGCAGACGGCCGGCAATAATCCCTCAGACATTCTGAACTCCCCCGCCACCGTCCATATGCGCGCCAAAACGCCGGCCGGTCCTGAGAAAGGGGTGGACGACGGAATGCTGAAGGCTGGGGTCAGCAGCGATAACTGGCTCATGTATGGCGGCGGTTATGACAATCACCGCTTCAGTCCGCTGAAAAATCTCACCCCTGCCGCAGTCAGTAAAATGAAGGCCGCCTGGTCCTTTCCAACGGGCACGACCGGGCAGTTCGAAGCCTCGCCGGTGATCTATGGCGGCGTGATGTATGTCACCACCTCTTACAACCGTGCGTTTGCGCTGAACGCGAAAACCGGGGAGTTGCTGTGGCGCTATGATTACCCTCTGCCCGAAGGTCTGGTGGTGTGCTGCGGCCCTGTAAACCGCGGGGTGGCGATCAGCGGCGATCTGGTGCTGATGGTCACGCTGGATGCGCATATCCTGGCGCTGGACCGCCGGACGGGAGAGGTCAAATGGAACACGGAAATCGTTCCGTATAAGGATGGATTCAGCTCCACCTCCGCGCCGCTGATCGTGGGGGACAAGGCGATTACCGGCATTGCGGGCGGCGAATACGGGGTGCGCGGCTTCTTTGACGCTTATGACGTGGCTACCGGCAAACGGGTCTGGCGGCACTATACGGTGCCCGCGGAGGGCGAACCCGGCGTGGAAAGCTGGGCGGGCGATTCCTACAAGACGGGCGGATCGCCGACCTGGACGACTGGGGCCTATGATGTGGAAACCGGCACTTTGTTCTGGACGACGGGTAATCCCTCACCGGACTGGAACGGGGATCTGCGGGCGGGGGACAATCTCTATTCCAACACGATCATTGCGGTGGATCCCGAAACCGGCGCGCGCAAATGGCATTTCCAGACCACGCCCCATGATGTGTGGGATTACGATGGCAATTCGCATATTTTCCTGATCGATGTGGAAATCGCCGGCAAGCCCGTCAAGGCGCTCGCCCAGCCGAACCGCAACGGGTTTTTCTATGTGCTGGACCGCACGAATGGAAAATTCCTGTTCGCCAAACCCTATGTGCAAGAGCTCAACTGGGCCAAAGGCGTAGACGATGCGGGACGGCCCATCGTCGATCCGGCCGCCATGCCGCAGGAAAAACCCGTCATGCGGGTCTGTCCCGGTAATCTTGGGGGGTTGAACGGGGCGTGGAGCGCCTCCTTCAGTCCGGCGACCGGGCTGGTCTATGTGCCTTCAGTCGAATCCTGCCAGCAATTTAGCAAGGGCATTGTCGTCAATGTGAAAGGCATTCCGTTTCTGGGCGGGATGCCCGATCCCGTTGATGTCGCCGCCGACAAGGATCATGGCCTTCTGTCGGCGATCGATCCTGCGACAGGCGAGATCAGATGGCGTTATGAGGACCCCGATCCCATGATGGGCGGGGCGATGAGCACGGCGGGAGGGGTGGTGTTCAGTTCAACCCTGGATGGCCACGCGCTGGCGCTTGACGCCGTTACCGGCAAGGAAATCTGGCGTTTCCGGATGGGTGGGGCAGGGCGTGGCCAGCCTGTCGCCTATCAGGTCGATGGCAGGACGTTCGTCGCCATCCCGTCGGGCGGCTGGTCGGCGCTGACCGCCCTTAGCGGCGGGCCCACCAGCATT
>DMKG01000281.1:0-3458 GCA_003454415.1 Alphaproteobacteria bacterium | reverse complement strand
CGGGCCCACCAGCATTCCCGAGGGTGGGCAATTGTTCGTGTTCACGGTCGACGAATGATCCGCCTCCTCGCCACTGTTCTGCTGACCGCCGCATTAACGCAAAACGCGGCGGCGGCGGATAAAGTCCTGCGCGTCTGTTTTGGGGAATATGACGCTCCCCGCGCGGACAAGGACAGCGGCCGTGGATTTGACGTCGAAGTGATGCGCGCTGTGGCCCGACGTCTGGGCGCCAGACTGGAGCCGGTATGGACCGAGCAGGAAAAACGCATGACGGAAGCGGAGGATTCCGATCTGCCGCTGCCGCAATTAAGCCAGGGCGAATGCGATGCGGTGGCCTCGGTGCCGGGACCGGATTCCCTGCGCGCGGTCAAAGGCAACCTCGCGCTCACCCGTCCCTATTACGGGGCGGGCTTTGAATTCGTGGCGAGAACAGGCGGGCCTAGGGATTTCTCCCAGATGCAGGGACGGCGCATCGTCATTCAATACATGTCGGTCGGGCATCTTGCGGCGGAGGCCGCCCGGCTTGACTGGATTGGCGCCACCACTCCCGAAGGACAGATTGCGGAATTGCAGGCGGGCAGAGCGGATGCGGCGCTGATCTGGGGCCCGGCTCTGGGGACAATGAAAGACCGCCTGAAAGACATCTGGCCGCCCACCGCCATTCCGCCGGAATCCCTGCGCTGGAACGAGCATGTCGCCACCCGCGAATCCGACCGGGAACTGGGAAAGGCCATAGACGCGGCGCTGGGTGAAATGCTGGCTTCGGGCGAGATCGGCCGTATCCTGCAGGCCCATGGCGTTCCCGCCCATGACCCCTTCGACCGGGTTTTCACCCGGACCTCCTTAATGAGTCTCCAACTGCGCAGGTGATTTTTGCTTACCCGATTTTTCCGGATTCTGCCCCTGGCGGCGGTCGCCGTTCCCTTGCTCCTGGGCGCCTGCGGGAAGGACGCCGAACAGGCCGCGGCGGCGGCCCCCGACCCGGCGGTGATTGCGCGGGGAGAGGCGCTCTTCAAAGGCGCTTGCGGGGCCTATTGCCATAAAATGACGCCAGGCAATACGGACGCGCTCTTTCTGTTCGATTGCGAATGGAAACACGGCGCCACGGATGAAGACATTTTCAAGGTGATATCCGGCGGCGTTCCAGGCACCCGCATGGTTGCCTTCGGCGGCGCCTTCCCGGAAGGCGACAAGGACACACACGCCGTCATCGCATATTTACGCTCGGCCTCGCAGTGCAAAAAGTGATATACAGGCGCGGTTAATCACCGAACCGGAGCCAATATGAAACTGCCTGCCGATTTTTACCGCCCGCTTGCCGTCGGCGCGCCCATGCCGCTGCGCGCCCTTCCCGTCAAACCGGAGCGCGTGGTGCATTTTTTCCCTCCCCATAATGAAAAGATGCGCGCCAAGCTGCCGGAACTGATTGCGCAATCCGATGTGGTGCTGGGGAATCTGGAGGACGCCATTCCCATCGACGCGAAAGAGGCGGCGCGCGCCGGTTTCATCGAGGTGGCGCAAAAGCTCGATTTCGGCGGCGCCGGTCTGTGGACGCGCATCAATTGCCTGAACAGCCCCTGGATGCTGGATGACCTTACCCAGATCGTTGCGGCGGTTGGCGACAAGCTGGACGTGGTGATGCTGCCAAAAGCGGAAGGCCCATGGGACATCCATTATCTCGACCAATTGCTGGCGCAGCTTGAAGCCAGGCACCAGGTGAAGAAGCCCATTCTCATTCACGCCATCCTGGAAACGGCGCAGGGCGTCAACAATGTGCAGGCGATCGCCGCCGCCAGCCCGCGCATGCATGGCATGTGCCTTGGCCCCGCGGACCTCGCGGCTTCGCGCGGCATGAAGACCACCCGCGTCGGCGGCGGGCACCCCAGTTATGGGGTGCTGGCGGATGCAAGGCCCGAGGGCGGCGCCCGCATGCTGTTCCAGCAGGATCTGTGGCACTACACTTTCGCCAAGATGGTTGACGCCTGCCAGGCGGCGGGCATCAAGGCGTTTTACGGCCCCTTCGGCGATTTTTCCGATGCCGCCGCCTGCGAGGCGCAGTTCCGCAACGCCTTCCTGATGGGCTGTGTCGGGGCCTGGTCGCTGCATCCCAGCCAGATCGAAATCGCCAAGCGGGTTTTCAGCCCGGACGTGAATGAAGTCCTGTTCGCCAAACGCATCCTGGAGGCCATGCCCGATGGGGCGGGGGCGGTGCTGCTGGACGGCAAGATGCAGGACGACGCCACCTGGAAACAGGCAAAGGTGATGGTCGATCTCGCGCGTCTGGTTGCGGAAAAAGACCCCGAACTGAAAGCCCAATACGGGTTTTAGAAGATCCCGCCAGCGGGATCATCCGTCATCGCGCGCGAATCCCGCCCGCGATGACGGCGTAGTCCCCCCGCCACGCATTTTACTGCGCTGTCCATCCCCCATCCACCACCAGTTCCGTCCCGGTCATGAAGGCGGCCTCGTCCGAAGCCAGAAACACGACGCCATTGGCGATGTCGGCCGGCTCGCCGATCCTCCCGATGGGGTGGGACTGTACGAACAGGCTGCGCGCCGCATTGTCGGATCCCATGGCGGGCGCCGCTTCTCTTACCACCTGTCTTCCCATATCGGTTTCGATCAGGCCGGGATGAATGGAATTTACCCGGATGCGGTAAGGCGCGAACTCCAGGGCGCAGGCCTTGGTGTAAAGCCGCACCCCGCCCTTGGACATATGATAGGCGGAGAAATTGGCGCCCCCGATAATCCCGGCAATGGAGGAGAGATTGACGATCGCGCCGCCCACGGGCGCCTTGGCGGCGCGCGCCTTCAGATGCGGCAAAGCGGTCTTGGTGCCCAGAAACACGCCGTCCAGATTGACCGCTGACATGCGCCGCCAATCCGCCAGGGTCATCTCCTCCGTGCTCTTCATGAAGAAGATGCCGGCATTGTTGACCAGCACGTCCAGACCGCCAAAGGCGTCGACCCCCGCCTTCACGGCGTTTCGCCAGCTATCCTCGCCGGTCACATCCAGATGGGTGTAAAGCGCCTTTCCACCCTTCGCCCTGATATCGGCCACGGTCTGCGCGCCCGCCTCATCCAGCAGATCGCCGATCACCACGGATGCGCCGCATTCCGCCATCATCCTTGCGGTCGCCGCCCCCAGGCCCCTTGCGCCGCCGGAAATGAACGCGATCTTTCCATCCATCCGGTTCATGTATTTCCCCCGAAATGATTATTGCGCCAGATAGCCGCCATCGACCACCACTTCCGTTCCGGTCATGAAGGCCGCGTCGTCGGAGGCGAGAAACCGCACCGCATGGGCGATGTCCTGTTCCTCGCCCAGCCGGCCCAGCGGGTGGCGCGAGACGATCCCATCCACCCAGCGCTGAAACCCGCCTTCCTGGCGCTGGTCCATAGCCGCCTGTCCCGCACGCAGCAAAGGCGTGTTGATGAAACCCGGATGCACGGAATTG
>DMKG01000266.1:1589-6080 GCA_003454415.1 Alphaproteobacteria bacterium | reverse complement strand
ATGGCGCTGGAGCTGTTCAAGCCGTTCATTTATTCGCAGCTCGAGGCGCGCGGCCTTTCCAGCACCGTCAAACAGGCGAAGAAACTGGTGGAGAAAGAGCGCCCGGAAGTGTGGGACGTGCTGGATCAGGTGATCCGTGAACATCCAGTAATGCTGAACCGCGCGCCGACGCTGCACCGGCTCGGCATTCAGGCTTTCGAACCCGTCCTGATCGAAGGCAAGGCGATCCAACTGCATCCGCTGGTCTGTGCGGCCTTCAACGCGGATTTCGATGGCGACCAGATGGCGGTGCATGTGCCGTTGAGCCTGGAGGCGCAGCTCGAGGCGCGGGTTCTGATGATGTCGACGAACAACATCCTGCGGCCCTCCGACGGCAAGCCGATCATCGTGCCGAGCCAGGATATCGTGCTCGGAATCTACTACATGACGCAGGAGCGCAAGGGGATGCCGGGCGAAGGAATGGCGTTCACCGGGCTCGGCGAGATCGAGCATGCGCTCACGAGCGGCGCCCTCAGTCTGCATGCCAAAATCAGGGCCCGGCGGTTGAGCATGGATTCCGAAGGCAAGGAGTTTGTCGAACTGGTCGAAACCACGCCGGGGCGCATGATCATTGGCGATATCCTTCCACGCCATCCCCAGGTGCCTTTCAGCCTGGTCAACCGCCTGCTGACCAAACGCGACATCAGTTCGGTCATCGATGTGGTTTACCGTCACGCCGGGCAGAAAGAGACGGTGCTGTTCTGCGACCGCATCATGGCGCTGGGCTTCCGGCATGCGTTCAAGGCGGGCATCTCCTTCGGCAAGGACGACATGGTCGTGCCTTCGGCCAAGACGCGCATGGTGGAGGAGACCCGCACTCTGGCCAAGGAATATGAACAGCAGTATACGGACGGTCTGATCACCCAGGGCGAGAAATACAATAAAGTGATCGACGCCTGGTCGAAATGCACCGATAAGGTTGCCGACGAAATGATGGCGGAAATCTCCAATGCGGGGGTGGACGCCGATGGCCGGACGAAGCAACTGAATTCGATCTACATGATGGCGCATTCCGGCGCGCGCGGGTCGGCTGCGCAGATGAAGCAGCTTGCCGGCATGCGCGGCCTGATGGCGAAACCGTCGGGCGAGATCATCGAGACGCCGATCATTTCGAATTTCAAGGAAGGCCTGACCGTTCTTGAATATTTCAACTCGACCCATGGCGCCCGCAAGGGGCTGGCGGATACGGCGCTGAAGACGGCGAATTCCGGTTACCTCACCCGCCGTCTGGTCGACGTGGCGCAGGACTGCATCATCAAGGAGGTGGATTGCGGCACGGGGCGCGGCCTCAATGTCAAGGCAGTGGTGGAGGGCGGCGAGATTCTGCAGCGCCTGGGCGACCGGATACTCGGCCGCACGGCCTGTGATGACATCCTGCACCCGTCCAGCGGCGCCGTGATCGTGAAATCGGGCGAAGAAATCAGCGAGCCTCATGTCGAGGCGATCGAGGCGGCGGACATCCAGTCGGTTCGTATCCGCTCGGTGCTGACCTGCGAGGCGAAGCAGGGGGTTTGCGCGAAATGCTATGGCCGCGATCTGGCGCGCGGCACGCCGGTGAATATCGGTGAGGCGGTCGGCGTCATCGCAGCCCAGTCCATCGGCGAACCGGGCACCCAGCTTACCATGCGAACGTTCCATATCGGCGGCACGGCGCAGGTCGCGGAACAATCCTTCATCGAGGCGACCCATGACGGCGTGCTCCAGATTGAAAACAAAAATCTTGTGACCGACCGCAACGGCCGCCAGGTGGTGCTGAGCCGCAACTGCATCCTGGCGATCGTTGATGACACCGGGCGGCAGCGCGCCACCCATAAGGCGCCCTACGGCACGCGACTGCTGGTGGCGGAAGGCGGGAAGGTCAGCAAGGGATTGCGTCTTGCGGAATGGGATCCCTATACGCTGCCAATCATCACGGAAAAATCCGGCATCGTGAAATTCGCCGATCTTATCGATGGGGTTTCCGTGCGCGATCTCGTGGACGACGCCACCGGCATCACCAACAAGATTGTGGTGGACTGGCGTTCGGCGCCCAAGGGCGCCGATCTGAAACCCGGGATTGCGCTGGTGGACAAGAGCGGCGCGCCCGTCAAGCTTGGCGCAGGCGATCTCGACGTGCGTTATCTTCTGTCGGTGGACGCCATTCTGTCGGTGGAGGATGGTGACGAGGTGGAGGCGGGCGATGTGCTGGCGCGCATTCCGCGCGAAAGCGCCAAAACCCGTGATATTACCGGCGGCCTGCCGCGGGTGGCGGAACTCTTCGAAGCCCGCAGGCCCAAGGACCATGCCGTGCTGGCGGAAATGGACGGGATTGTCAAATTCGGCCGCGACTATAAGAACAAGCGCCGGATCATCATCGAATCGCAGGATGACCCCGATACGACATCCGAATATCTGATCCCCAAAGGCAAGCACATCACCGTGCAGGAAGGGGATTACATTCGCAAGGGCGAGTTCCTGCTGGATGGCAACCCGGCCCCCCATGATATTCTTTCCATTTTGGGGGTCGAGGAACTGGCTAATTATCTGGTTCAGGAAATCCAGGAAGTCTACCGGCTGCAGGGCGTGCCTATTAACGACAAGCATATCGAAGTGATCGTCCGGCAGATGCTCCAGAAGGTTGAAATCACCCATCCAGGTGAAACCACCTTGTTGAAAGGGGAACAGATCGACAGGCTCGAATTTGATGAAATCAACGAGAAGGTGCAGGCGGAGGGGCGCAAGCCGGCCGAGGCCGTACCGGTGCTGCTGGGGATCACCAAGGCCTCCCTGCAGACCCGCTCGTTCATTTCCGCCGCCTCCTTCCAGGAGACGACCCGGGTGCTGACCGAGGCTGCGGTGGCGGGCAAGGTGGATTATCTGGCCGGTCTCAAGGAAAACGTCATCGTCGGCCGTCTGATACCCGCGGGCACAGGCGCCCTGATCAATGAGATGAAGGCGATTGCGGCCAGGCGGGATCAGGAGATACTCGCTCAGCAAAAGGACGACAAGAGCGCGATCACCAGCGCGGGCGATCAGGTCCGGGCCGATGCCGAGGCGGTTTTCTCAAAGACTGCCGAGGAATAGGGCCGGCCGGCGCATGGGGCCCCCGTGTGGCCTGCCGATTTATGGGCAGGCCAGGCGGGGGCCCTGATTTTTTAACAGAAATTTTCCTGTTTTCGATTGACGCGGCGTGTGGGTGAATATAAGGTCCGCGAACTTTCAGGACACGGTCGTAAGCGTTCCCGGTTATTGGGTCTTAAACACTGTCCGGAAGGGTAATGAAGACACGTTTTGGAGCATGAGCGCCTTTCCGGGCGTTCCTCTGCAATTTATCCAGGGCAGGCGCGGCGCAAACCGGGTTTGGTCCTGGAGTCAGCTTTTGTCGCCGCTTCATGCGGACGGTCACACAGGATTGGACTGAATGCCGACAATCAATCAATTGGTTCGCAAGCCGCGCCAGGCCCCGGTCAAGCGTAATAAAGTGCCGGCGCTGGAAGCGTGCCCGCAAAAACGCGGCGTATGCACCCGCGTTTACACGACGACCCCGAAAAAGCCCAATTCGGCGCTGCGTAAAGTCGCGCGCGTCCGGCTTACCAACAGTTTCGAGGTGACCAGCTATATCCCGGGTGAGGGGCATAATCTGCAGGAGCATTCCGTGGTGATGCTGCGGGGCGGCCGTGTGAAGGATCTGCCGGGCGTGCGCTATCATATCATCCGCGGCGTGCTGGACACACAGGGCGTCAAGAACCGTCGCCAGCGCCGTTCGAAATACGGCGCCAAACGGCCGAAATAGCAGGAGAAGGCGACCGACATGTCACGACGTCACCGTGCAGAAAAACGCGAAGTTCTTCCCGACGCCAAATTTGGCGATATCGTCATCACGAAATTCATGAATTCGCTGATGTATGAAGGAAAGAAATCCGTCGCGGAAATGATCACCTATGGCGCGTTCGATGTGATTCAGCGCAAGATCGGCCGTGATCCGGTGGATGTGTTCCGCGACGCCATGGAAAATATCAAACCGAATGTCGAAGTTCGTTCGCGCCGTGTGGGCGGCGCGACCTATCAGGTGCCGGTGGAAGTGCGCGCGGAGCGCCGCCAGGCCCTGGCGATCCGCTGGCTGATCACGGCGGCCCGGGCAAGAAATGAAAAAACAATGGTCGAGCGTCTGTCCGGGGAATTGATGGACGCGGTCAATAACAGGGGAGCGGCAGTGAAGAAGCGCGAGGATACCCACCGGATGGCGGAAGCCAATCGGGCTTTCTCGCATTACCGCTGGTAATCACCAACCGAGAGGCGCAACCCATGTCCCGCAAGACCCCTATAGATAAGTACCGTAATATCGGCATCATGGCGCATATCGATGCGGGCAAGACCACGACGACCGAGCGCATTCTCTATTACACCGGGGTCAGCCACAAGATCGGCGAGGTGCATGAGGGCGCCGCGACGATGGACTGGATGGAGCAGGAG
>DMKG01000266.1:0-1268 GCA_003454415.1 Alphaproteobacteria bacterium | reverse complement strand
GAGCAGGAGCAGGAGCGCGGCATTACCATCACATCCGCCGCGACCACGTGTTTCTGGCGCGACTGCCGCATCAACATTATCGACACGCCGGGTCACGTGGATTTCACCATCGAGGTGGAGCGGAGCCTGCGCGTGCTGGACGGCGCCGTGGCGGTGTTCGATTCGGTGGCGGGGGTTGAGCCCCAATCCGAAACTGTGTGGCGTCAGGCGGATAAATATAATGTTCCGCGCATCTGTTTCGTCAACAAGATGGATCGCATCGGCGCGGACTTCTACCGTTGCGTGAGCATGATCAAGGACCGCCTGGGCGCGACGCCAGCAGTTCTGCAACTGCCGGTCGGATCCGAGTCCTCCTTCACGGGGGTGATCGATTTGCTGAATATGCGCGCCATCATCTGGAAGGATGAATCCCTGGGCGCTGAATTCGAATATCTCGACATTCCTGCAGACATGAAGGATGAGGCGGCGAGTTACCGCACAAGCCTGGTCGAGATTGCCGTGGAGCAGGACGAGACTGCGCTGGAGGCTTATCTGGAAGGGAATGAGCCGGATGTGGAGACTCTGATCAAATGCCTGCGCAAGGGTACGGTCACCGGAAAATTCGTCCCGGTTCTTTGCGGCTCCGCATTCAAGAACAAGGGGGTTCAGACCTTGCTGGATGCGGCGGTGGATTTCCTCCCCTCACCGCTCGACATTGGCGCCATCGAGGGCTCGGTGCCGGATTCCGATGCGGTCATCGAACGCCGTCCCGACGACAAGGAGCCCGTGGCGGGTCTGGCGTTTAAGGTAATGAATGATCCGTTTGTTGGTTCGCTGACATTCGTGCGGATCTATTCGGGCGTGCTGGAAACCGGAATGACGGTGCTGAATTCGCGGCGCGGACATCGTGAGCGTATCGGCCGGATGCTGCAGATGCATGCTGACAAGCGTGAGGAAATAAAGGTCGCTGTGGCTGGCGACATCGTGGCGCTCGCCGGGTTGAAAAACACCATAACCGGCGATACGCTCTGCGATCCTGTCAAAGTGGCGGTCCTGGAAAGCATGGAGTTCCCGGACCCGGTCATCGAGGTTGCGGTTGAACCGAAAACCAAGGCGGATCAGGAAAAAATGGGGGTCGCCCTCAACCGCCTCGCGCAGGAAGATCCATCCTTCCGCGTCGCCAGCGATCCGGAATCCGGCCAGACCATCATCAAAGGCATGGGCGAGCTGCATCTCGACATCATCGTTGACCGCATGCGCCGCGAATTCAAGGTCGAGGCCAATGTCGG
>DMKG01000270.1:2032-3342 GCA_003454415.1 Alphaproteobacteria bacterium | reverse complement strand
GCGGTGATGCCGATATTGATTTCCTGAATGCAGAAAAACGCATCCCTAGTCGCGTAGCGCATGTCACAGGCGGTGACCATGTCGACGCCCGCGCCAATGCAGCCGCCCTGAATGGCGGCGATCACGGGCATGCGGGCGCGTTCAAAGGCGGTGAAGCATTCCTGCATGCGCATGATGTCCTGCCGCAGATGCGCGCGCTTGCGCCCGGTCTCCGCATCCCTGAACGGCCCCGGCTTGCCGAACACCGCCAGATCCATGCCGGCGCAGAAATGTTTCCCCGCAGCCGAAATCACGATCACCCTGGCGGACGCCTCCGTGTCGATCGCCCTGACGGCGTCGGGAATTTCCCGCCACATATCGGCGTTCATGGCGTTCATCGCCTCCGCCCGGTTGAAGGTGAGATGCGCGATCTGATCTTCTATCCGTAACTGTATCGCCTGATAGGCCATCGGGGTCTCTCTCGTGAACTTGACGGAAATGACAGTCTATCCCATTGTAGCGCCAATATAACACAACAAAGGGAAGCCCAAGATGGCCATCAATTACGATCATATCATGTCGCTGAAAAGCGAAGGCGCCGTTTCCAGCTATACGGACCGCGAAACCATGCTCTACGCCCTTGGCGTTGGCTTCGGGCGCGACCCGATGGATGAGCGCGAGCTGCCTTATGTGTATGAAAAGGACCTGAAGGTCTCAAACATCAAGACCGTGCCCAGCATGGGGGTGGTGATCGCTTCCGGCGGCGGGCTGAACCTGGGCAAGGCGGGGATCAATTTCCTGATGGTGCTGCATGGCGAGCAGCGTATCGAACTGCACCAGCCGCTGCCGGCCGCCGCCACCATCGTGCATGACAGCCGCGTGACCGCCGCCGTCGACAAGGGCAAGGACAAGGGCGCGGTGGTCTATGTGGAAACCAAGATTCGGCTGAAAGACAGCGGCGCGCCGCTCTGCACCCTCGGCAGCTCCATGTTCGCGCGCGGCGATGGCGGTTTTGGCGGCCCGTCCGAGGGCGGCTTCGTCCCCCATGAAGTGCCCAAGCGCAAGCCCGACATGACATTCGAGGCCGCCACTCTGCCAGGTCAGGCCCTGCTCTACCGTCTTTCCGGCGACCGCAACCCGCTGCACGCCGATCCGCAGGTGGCGCGCCGCGCAGGTTTTGACCGCCCCATTCTGCATGGGTTGTGCACCTATGGCACCACCTGCCGCGCCATCATCCAGAATGTCTGCGATTACGACGCCACCAAAATCACCGGTTTCGACGTGCGCTTCTCCTCGCCCGTGATGCCGGGGGAAACCATCGTGGTCGACGC
>DMKG01000270.1:0-1676 GCA_003454415.1 Alphaproteobacteria bacterium | reverse complement strand
AAATGCACCCTGAAGGACTGATCACGGGTTTTCAACATACTGGGCGATGAAGGCCTTGGCTTCGGCGGAATCCCATTCCGCCGGGCCGATCAGGCGGCCGATTTCATCCCCCTTCCGGTTCAGGAGAAGGGTTACCGGCAGTCCGACCGCCCCAAGCTTGCGCGCCGCCTGCAAGCCCGGATCAACGTAAACGGGCAGATTTTTCACCCCGATCTCCTCCAGAAAGGCCGCCGCCTTGCCATAGCCCGCACGGTCCAGGCTGATGGTGACGACGGTGAAATCCTCTCCGCCCATGGCCTGCTGCAGCCGCTCAAGGGAGGGCATCTCGGTGCGGCAGGGAACGCACCAGGTGGCCCAGAAATTCAGCAGCACCACTTTTCCGGAAAATTCCGACAAATCATGCAGACTGCCCGCAGCGTCCTGAAACTGCGCAGCCGGCAGCGGAGCGGGAACCGCCTTAAGCACAAAATTCGGCAGAATGGGGGCAGGCGCCTGTTGCGGAGCCGCCCGGGCGGCATTGCCAGGTCCCATGGCGATAGCGTATACCGCGAGAAACAACAGGGCGCTGAGAATGCGGCAAGCGCCGTTTTTTCTTCCCGCTACCGTCCTGAACATGGACGCCCCGCCATATGATGATTCCTTTTGTTAAGAGAGCCCAGAACTGCAGCCATGAGTAAAAAACCTTCCTCCGTTGCGCAAAAATCCCGCGCCAATGCGCTGTGGGGGGGCCGTTTCGAAGGCGCGCCTTCGGAAATCATGGCGCGCATCAACGCCTCGATCGGTTTCGATAAGCGGTTATATATGCAGGATATCACCGCATCAAAAGCCCATTGCGAAATGCTGGCGGCCCAGGGCATTCTCAGCCTCAAGGACAGCAGGGCCATTCTGAAGGGACTGAACGCGATTCTGGCGGAAATTGAAGCCGGGAACTTCCGGTTCAGCGAAGCGCTGGAAGACATTCACATGAATGTCGAGGCGCGTCTGGCGGAACTGATCGGACCGGCGGCAGGCAGGCTGCACACCGCACGGTCGCGTAATGATCAGGTTGCAGTGGACTTCCGGTTGTGGGTGCGTGACGCCGCAGGGGATATCGGGACGGCATTGCGCGATCTGCAACGCGCCCTGCTCGCCCGCGCGGAAGAACATGCCGCAAGCATCATGCCCGGGTTCACGCATTTGCAGACCGCGCAGCCGGTGACCCTTGGCCACCATCTCATGGCTTATGTGGAAATGTTCGGGCGCGACCGCGCGCGGCTCCATGACGCAAGGGCGCGCATGAATGAATGCCCGCTGGGGGCGGCGGCGCTGGCGGGCACCTCCTTTCCCATCGACCGGGCGCGCACAGCCCGTGCGCTGGGATTTACGGGCCCCATGCGCAATTCCCTGGATGCGGTTTCGGACCGTGATTTCGCGCTGGAGTTTCTGTCCGTCTGCGCCATCACGATGACGCATCTCTCCCGGCTTGCGGAAGAAATCGTCGTCTGGTCCTCGGCCCCCTTCGGGTTCATCCGCCTGACCGATGCGTTTTCCACCGGCTCCTCCATCATGCCGCAGAAACGCAACCCCGATGCGGCGGAACTGATCCGCGCAAAGACCGGCCGGGTGACGGGCTCGCTCGCCGCCCTGCTGATGGTGATGAAGGGATTGCCGCTCACCTATTCCAAGGACATGCAGGA
>DMKG01000201.1:1439-3309 GCA_003454415.1 Alphaproteobacteria bacterium | reverse complement strand
CCCGGGATTATTGCGCAGCGCCTTTCCGGGGGATCAATGGGCGCTGGTGCATCTGTTGGGGCTGATTTCCGCCGGCCAGCCGCAGACCGCCTTGCAGCAGATGGCGCGGCTGGCGCGGCTGCATCCTTCCAACCCTCTGATTCCTGCGCAAACCGGCATGCTGCTGATGGATCAGGGTGATTATGAAATGGCCGCGCGCAGCCTGGAAAGGGCGCTCTCCCTGGATCCCGGCAATGTGAAATATGTGTTCAACCTGGCCGTGGTTTATGACCGGTGGGGTCAGCGCGCGCCTGCTGTGCGCTATTACCGGCAAAGCCTGGAACTGGCGGCGCGGGAGCCGGCCTCCCAGATACCCGTTGAAACCGTTCGCGGCCGGCTGGCCTTTCTGGACAGGCAATGATCCGATGCCCTATCTGACCCATTTCAACCTGGGCGAACACCCCTTCTCGCTGACGCCGGACACGGCCCTGTATTTTCCGGGCGCCGCTCATCGGGAGGTTTATGAATCCGTCTTCTACGCAATCAGGCGCGGCGAAGGCATTGTCAAGGTGTCAGGCGAAGTAGGCACCGGCAAAACCCTGCTGTGCCGGATGCTGCTGGACGCGCTCGGCAACAGGGCGGCAGTCGCCTATCTGAACAATCCGCGCGGCGATGCGGATTGGGTGGTGCGGGCGATCTGCCGGGAGTTCGGCATAAATGTTCAGCATTCAGATGATCTTTATGACAGCCTGAACCGCTTTCTGATAGAAAAGCACGCCGTCGGCGTGGATAATGTGGTGCTGGTGGATGAAGCGCAGGCGCTTGGGGAGGTCGGGCTTGAATCCATCCGTCTGCTGTCCAATCTGGAAACGGAAAAGCGCAAATTGCTGCAGATCGTGCTGTTTGGGCAACCGGAACTGGACCGGCTTCTGGAGCGCCACAATCTGCGCCAGGTGGCGCAGCGCATCAGTTTTTCGTTCGGGACAAAACCCCTGAGCGAAGCGGAGGCGGCTGCCTATATCCGCTACCGGGCCAAGATGGCGAGCCGCAATCCGGAGGCGGCGATGGAGATTTTTTCCGCTCCAGCCATCAGGCATATTGTCCGCGCGGGACAATGCAATCCGCGCCTGATGAATATTCTGGGGGATAAATCCCTTCTGGCGGCCTATGCGGAGGGCGCCGTGCAGGTGGAGCGCAGGCATGCGCGGGCGGCCGTGCAGGAGGCGCGGCAGCTCAGTCTGCGCAGACGAGGCCGCTTTTTCCCGCTGCCATGGTGGCTGCGCCCCGCTTCCGGTCTGGTTTCGGGTGCGGTCTTGACGGTATGCGCCGGGGCCCTGATGGCTGCGCTCTATGTCGCGATTTCGCGCGACAGATTCTACGATATCAGCCCATGGATCATGCAAAACGCCTCTCTGCTGTCGAATGCGATCAGCAGGTAGGAGATTGACAACGGCATGACGGTTTCTCTGGTTCTGCAAGCTGGCGTTGCGGTTTTGCTGGGGCTGGTGTTTGGCAGTTTTGCAAGCCTCGCGGCCTGGCGCCTGCCGCGCGGAGAACAGGTTCTGAGCGGGCGGTCGCGATGCCCGCAATGCCGCCGCCATCTGGGGCCGAAAGAGCTGGTCCCGGTGATGTCCTATCTGCGCGCTGGCGGGAAATGCCTGCATTGCGGCGCGCCCATAGGCGCGCGCTATCTTCTGATCGAGTGCGCGTGCGGCGTGCTTTTCTATCTTGCATTCGTGGCGGCGGGGGCCACGCCTGAAGCCTTTCTGTTGGGGCTGCTCGGGCTTGGGCTTGTGATCGTTACTGCGGTCGATCTGGAGCATCAGATCATTCCGGATCAGGCGCTTCTGGCGTTGGGTGTTGCAGGCGTTCTCTATTGGCTGCTGCCGGG
>DMKG01000201.1:406-1183 GCA_003454415.1 Alphaproteobacteria bacterium | reverse complement strand
CTGGCGGCGGCGCTGAGACTGGCGTTTCGGTATCTGAAGGGCCGGGAATCTTTAGGATTTGGCGATGTCAAATTTTTCGCGGTTGCGGGACTTTGGGTCGGTCTTCGCGGTCTTGCGGATTTCATGCTTCTGGCTGGCCTTGCGGGCATTCTGTTTGCGGTTGTCTGGCGGTGGCGCGGGCAGGGGGAAATTTTTCCCTTTGGCCCCGCGCTCGCATTTTCACTCTACAGCCTGGCCTTATGGGCAGCGGCGGGTCAGCCACAACCCGTTTTGTTGATATTCCGCTAATGATTGGGGCTTAATATGCGTTTGCATGAGAAAGAGGGAGCGGGAGATTGACGTCATGGATATCAGCAAGCTTCTTACCTTCAGCATTCAAAACGGCGCGTCGGATCTGCATTTGTCTGGCGGCAGCCCGCCCATTCTGCGTATCGACGGAGAATTGCGCCGGGTGAAGGGGGACCGCCTCACCGGCGAAGCTATCCGTGACATGATTTATGTGCTGATGAGTGAAACGCAGCGCGCCGCCTTCGAAGCCGAGCTGGATGTGGATTTCTCCCTGGCGTTTGGCGCGTCCGGCGACCGTTTCCGGGTGAACGCCTTTAACACCAAGGATGGGGCTGCGGCGGTGTTTCGCGCCATTCCTTCGGTCATCAAATCCCTGGGTGAACTCGGCGCGCCTCAGAGTTTTGCCAGACTTGCGGAGCTTGACCGTGGTCTGGTGCTGGTGACCGGCCCGACCGGCAGCGGCAAATCCACGACGCTCGCCGCGATGAT
>DMKG01000201.1:0-146 GCA_003454415.1 Alphaproteobacteria bacterium | reverse complement strand
CCACGACGCTCGCCGCGATGATCGACCATATCAATCGCCACAAGGGCGGGCATATCCTGACGATCGAAGATCCGGTGGAGTTTGTGCATGTTTCTCGCGAAGCGCTGATCAATCACCGCGAAGTCGGGCAGGATACGAAATCTTTC
>DMKG01000193.1:2746-3543 GCA_003454415.1 Alphaproteobacteria bacterium | reverse complement strand
AAGCGAAACAAACAGGACGAAATCGAGCAGGCCGCGCGCGACGGACTGCGGCTCAGCCTTGAGGCTTTCGCAAGACGGTCCGGGATTGACGCGGGTGTCGGAAATCCTGACGGCGATGTTCCTGACGATGAATGTTTTTGGGAGGGAGCCGGGGTCATTGAGGGTGATTATACCGTTGTTTCTGAATGACCTGGGCGGGTATCCGGCTGATGCTGTAGAGCTGGCGCTGGCGTCGTGGCGGCAGGACAGCAGCGTATTTCCGACGCCCCACGACATCCTGAAAATCCTGCGTTTCGACCTGGACGAGTCTGTGCCGGACCCGCGCGGGTTTCAGGGCTGGTTCGTGAAGCGCGCCGTCCTTCTGCCGGGCGACGAGGGGTATATCAAACCGCCTGCGCTGGGCGGTGAAATCCGAAAGGCCCTGAAACGCTTCGCGGCGGCGGCGCTGCTTGAAAACCGGGGCAGCGCGGAATGACCTACGGCAGGCAGATCGGCGAAATCACAGCGGGGATCGTTCGCAGGATCGCCGCTAAGGGGTCAAATCGCGCGAATGGCGGCGATTGGCGAACGGAACAGGGAAACCCACCAGTTAAAACGCAACGCCCGCCAGCGGCGAAATTAGAGGCCTTTACGGGGCATGGCGTAATCCACGCCGTCAGGAGGCCGGAATGATCGATACGGCCTATTTCTGCAACAGCCTCGCCGACCGTGACGCGCTGATCGAAGGCGGGGTATCCCCTGAAGCAATATTCCTGCCGCCGCCAGTAAATGCTTACAATCCAGACTCTTATGACTGG
>DMKG01000193.1:468-2539 GCA_003454415.1 Alphaproteobacteria bacterium | reverse complement strand
TATGACTGGCTTCTCAATCTGAAACAGAGCGTTCTGGCGGGTGCGCGGCGGCATATGATCGTAACCCGAAATGACGAGCTGGGGCGCGCGCTCCGTCACACAATCGCAGCGGTATTTGGCTCCGCGCGGACCTGGTTCATGGCCTGGCGGGGGAATGGGCCGCAATCCGTCAGCGACCTGCTAAACCATCCTGGCAAGCAGAACCTGAAGCGTTTTATCGATGTGGCGGCGCTGCCGTTTCCAGCCAACGGACTGTACACGCTCGATGAAATGCCCGAGCCGCCGAAGCTGGTGCTCTGGGAGACGGGGTTTGACGCCATCGGGAGCAGGATCAGGCTGGCCCCGACAATGCTCAGTGTGGTTTCCGGATTTCCAGGGCACGGGAAGAGCGCCCTGTTCTCGCAAATCTGGTTCCAGATCGCGCGGCGGGAAAACATACGTGTTGTGATGTTTTCCGCAGAAACGCGGGTCAAGCCGCATCTGCGCAGGATATTCCGCGAGTGCTATCACCAACTGCCGCAGTGGCGCCAGACGCCTGAGATGCAGGAGGAGGCGGATAATTTCATAAGAAGGCATTTCCTTTTTCTCGAGCATCCGGCTGAGACGCCGACGATGGATTGGCTGGTGGATATGATCGAGGCGGCGGCGCTCCGCCACGCATGCCGGGCAGTGGTGATCGATCCATGGAACAAGATCGAGGCGGATTACGACCCGCGGGCCATGACAGAGACCGCATGGATCGGCCAATGCCTCGACAGGTTCATCCATCTTGCGCGCAGCCTGAATATACACATCCAGATCATCGCGCACCCGGCCAAGCCTGAATCTGCGGCGCGCAAATTCCCGCCCGATCTGTATTCCATATCCGGTTCCTCGCACTGGAATAACCGGGTCGATCAGGGGTTTGTGGTGTGGCGCGAGAAGATGATGGATGGCGCGGTCCGGGCCACCAGGTCGCAGCTGATCTGCCTCAAGGCGCGGTTTCAGGAACTGGGTTATCCGTCCGTTCACGAACTGAATCTCGATCTGACGCGCGGGGTTTTCGAGTGTGTGGAGGATGACGGTAAGCAGGATATTGCCGCGAATCGCGGGGATGACGGGCATCCCGTGAGGCGGCAGAACGAGATGGAGTTTGATTATGGACGATGAAGATAACCAGTTCGGACGCGTGATCCGCGCGGCGCGTCAGCGCAACGGGCTTAGCCAGCAGGCGGTGGCGCGTGCGTGTGGGATGCGCGATCAGACCATCTCGCGTTACGAGATGGGCAAGACCACGCCGGAATCATACAAGAGGATCGCGGCCATTGCGTCCGTTCTGGGGTTGGACGCACAGGTTCTTCGGCAGATGACCGGGCCGCTTTACAGATCGGATGAGCGTCAGATCGAGCGCGCCGCCAGCGCGGCGTCCGTGGGCGATGCGGAGCATCTGGCGCGGCTTCGCGCCAGCGGGCAGCCCAGAGGATTCGGAGCATTGCTTTTATCAGGTCAAAATCAACAATAAGGAGCACACGAAATGGACGAGAATACACAACAGCGCATATGGCGGGCGTTAGACGACGCGATGCAGCTGCTGGAGCAATCTCCGGAAAAGTTCGCGGGAATTGTCCTGAGTTTTGGAGTGATTAACGATAACGGAGGCGCGATGGAGCTCCGTGGCAAGAGTGTGGTGTGTGGTTATCCGGAACTTCTGAGAAGAGCCAAAGCCGATCTAGAGGCAACACTCGAAAGGTCTGGAGACTTAAATGGCGGGGGTTAACAAGGTCATCCTGATCGGCAATCTGGGACGGGATCCTGAGATCCGAACCACGCAGGACGGGCGGCGGATCGCCAATCTCAATATCGCCACATCCGAAAGCTGGAAGGACAAAAGCACTGGCGAGCGGCGCGAAAAGACGGAATGGCACCGGGTTGTGATCTTCAATGACGGGCTTGCCGGAGTGGCCCAGCAATACCTGCACAAGGGTTCCAAGGTCTATATCGAGGGCCAGTTGCAGACCCGCAAATGGCAGGACCAGAGCGGCCAGGACAAATACACGACCGAGATCGTGCTGCAGCGCTTCCGCGGCGAGCT
>DMKG01000193.1:0-297 GCA_003454415.1 Alphaproteobacteria bacterium | reverse complement strand
GGCAGGACCAGAGCGGCCAGGACCGTTATTCGACAGAAGTGGTGATGCAGAACTATGGCGGCGTTCTGGTGATGCTTGACGGAAAGGACAGTCAGGGCGGCGCATCCGTCGGCAACGCCTATGCCAGTGCGTCACGCGGTGGCGCGGACGTGGACCCGCTGCCTGGTGACAGGGTTCCGTTCTGATGGGCCGAAGGCGCAAGCGATCGCGCGTGGAGATGATTGCGTCCCGCGAGGGACTGCCGCCGCCCGCAAGCGTTACGCCGGAATTCCTGCTGCATCACAGCGTGGCGATAGA
>DMKG01000298.1 GCA_003454415.1 Alphaproteobacteria bacterium | reverse complement strand
ACAGCGGCGAAATCAAGTTGCGGATCCGCCATCCGCCGTTTGAGAGCCTGGCTGTGGACACGCCACGAAACCACACTCATCTCCCGCGCGCAAGCACGGGCGCCAGAAGCTTTTTCAGGAGGCTTACCGAACAGGCGCGCGCAATGGTGTAATGCATCTTCAGATTGACCGGCTGCAGGCGGGCGGCCCTGACCCAGTTGCGCAAGGCTTCCCGGTATCTGCCCGCATGGGCGAAACTGGCGGCATAGGATGCGTAAAGCAGGAACCAGGCTTTATCAAAAACGTCTCTGAGGGAGATTTCACCTCCATACCGCTCAATATTCCTGTGAATGATTGTCGCGTGATCAGAAAAGCTCTGGTCTATCCTGCGGCTGATATTCGAATCATGCACCCGGTAATAACATAAGGGACGGTTCAGGGAGCCGAATGCATACTCGCGCGCAACGCGCACCCAGTATTCCCAATCACTGCGCGTCACCAGGGTCGTATCGAACAGCCCGCATTTTCCGATGACGTCGCGCCGGATGCACACGGTGGAAGTTATGAGGCCATTGCTTTCCAGCATTTTCTCAAAACACTGGCCGTTGAAGGCCTCCCGGCTTTTCATCAACCTGACCTGCCGGCCATCCGCATCCACCATTACCGCATCTGTATGAGAGAGCCCGCATTCCGGATGCCGGACCATATAGGCGATCTGCTCCCGCAGTTTGCCGGGCGTCCACATGTCATCGCTGTCCAGAAAGGCGATATAATCTGTGGACGCCATTCCGATAGCCAGATTACGGGCGGCGGCGGGGCCTTTGCTGGGCTGACTGGCGAACAGAATCCGGTCCGGATACTGGGCGTGAAACGCGCGGATCAGCATTGGGGTGTCATCGCTTGACCCATCGTCTATGAGAATGATCTGCGCCTGGATATCCTCTTGCGCCAGCACGCTTTCGATGGAGCTGGGCAGCGTCCGGGCGCAGTTATAACAGGGTATGATGACGCTGACGCTTGGAGATGCGGATTCGGCTGCCGGCATTAAGACTCGTCCTTCCGGGGGGTGCGCTCTACTTATCCGCTACAGGAGATGAGTTTTTGGTTACCGTCAACCCTGGCCTATCAGCGGGCAGGGACATTTCCTGACGCCAGCCCATTTCAGGGGCGCGTTAGGTTAATTTGCCGCGGAGTAGGGGATCGTTTTAACGGGCGGCGGCGCGTTTGGACGCGGGCGCGGGGGTTTCTTTTCCCGGAAATTCGGTAGTTCCCTGTCAGATTCCGCCTGCCACTGGCCTGGGCGCAACTCTTATGGCGCCGCCCGCCTAGCTCATGTGATTCTGGGGGTTAAGACCCGCAAGCAAGCACGGACCCGGCTACAGGATAAACTTCGACAGATCGCGGTTGCGCGCCAGATCGCCGACATGTTTTTCGACATAGGCCGCGTCGATCACCAAACGCTCCCCTGCGCGGTCTGTGGCGGTGAAGCTGATCTCGTCCAGCACCCGCTCCATCACCGTATGCAGGCGCCGCGCGCCGATATTCTCCACATTTCCGTTGATTTCAACGGCAATGTCGGCGATGGCGTCGATGGCGTCTTCGCTGAACTCCAGTTCCACCTGTTCGGTGCCCAGCAGGGCGCGGTATTGCCGGATCAGGCTGTTTTCCGGCTCGGTCAGGATGCGGCGGACATCTTCGCGGCTGAGCGGTTTCAGCTCCACGCGAATGGGCAGGCGGCCCTGCAGTTCCGGAAGCAGGTCAGAGGGCTTCGCCAGATGAAACGCGCCAGAAGCGATGAACAGGATATGCTCGGTTCGCACGGGTCCGTGTTTGGTGCTGACTGTGGTGCCTTCGATCAGCGGCAGCAGATCGCGTTGCACCCCTTCACGGGACACATCCGCCCCCTGCCGTTCGGAGCGGGCGCAGATCTTGTCGATTTCATCGAGAAACACGATGCCGTGATTTTCGACGGTCTTCAGCGCCTCGCGCACCAGCTGATCCTGATCCAGAAGCCTGTCGGATTCCTCCGCGATCAGAACCGCGTAGGAATCTTTCACCAGCATGCGTCTTTCCTGGGTCATGCCGCCGCCCATGGCCTTGCCCAGCATTTCGCCGATATTGATCATGCCGATATTCGCGCCAGGCATGCCGGGAATTTCAAAACTGGGCATTCCGGCGGGCGGCCCGCTGAGGCGCAGATTGATCTCCTTGTCATCCATCTCGCCCGCGCGCAGACGGCGGCGGAAACTTTCCCGTGTGGCCGCGCTCGCGGTTTCGCCGACCAGTGCGTCGAGCACGCGCTCTTCGGCCGCCTGATGGGCGCGGGCCTCTACTTCCTTGCGTTTGCGCGCGCGCACCATGCCGATGCCGATTTCGGCCAGATCCCGCACGATCTGCTCCACATCGCGGCCGACATAACCGACTTCGGTGAATTTTGTGGCCTCGACCTTGAGAAACGGCGCCTGCGCCAGTTTTGCAAGACGGCGGGAAATCTCGGTCTTGCCGACGCCGGTCGGGCCGATCATCAGAATATTCTTCGGCAGGACTTCCTCGCGCAGATCTTCCGGTAATTGCTGGCGCCGCCAGCGGTTGCGCAGCGCAAT
>DMKG01000312.1:1769-4241 GCA_003454415.1 Alphaproteobacteria bacterium | reverse complement strand
GAAACTGTTCCTGACAGAGGCGTCCACCCACTGGCGGATGACTTCGGGATCATCGCTCCCGCGCGACAGTTCGCCGGACGCCGCATAAAGATCAGCGACCGCGCCATCGATGATTTCAAGTAGCTGCGCCCTTTCGGAGTCATCCTCCGGCAGAATCGCCAGGACGCCCTCGCGGAGAATTGCGATGCGCTCGATCTCGTTCCAGTTTCGGGCGCCAGACGCTGCCGCCTCACGCTCATAAGCAATGCGGTCCGCAACCGAGGGGGCGCGCAGATGATAGGTGATATTGCCAACCGTGTAGGACCGGACCTCGCCCGGCGTAATGAACTTGGCCACTGTGCCCCCTTAATAAATGCAGATGTAAACGCCGGAATCTTCGCCAGCCGCAGAGAAGGGGATCCCTTCATGCGCAAACCCGCGATTGTCCTCCGGCTCCGATCCTGTATAGAGAATCTGCGGCATCAGGATGCTGATACGGTTGCCCGCAACGCTGCCATATTGCAGCCACAGTTTCCGCGAAGTGCCAGCAAGAAAATCCGCAATCGCGTTACGCACAGAATTGAGCGCGACCGGCGGATTGATCCGGCCAGTAATCTTGCGCCGCAGGATCGCGGCAATGTCAGCGCCGAAAGCATCGGACGGATCGTCATCAACTTCTATCTGATTCCCAAGACCGAATGTGGTCTGTGAAATCTTGGTTGCCTGATTATCGAGATAACATTGCGCCGACATGAAGGCGGCGGGCCGCGTGGAGTCCAGCGTGGGCGCAGCGGGTTTCGCGACGTCATCCGGGGCAACAAACTTGCCCTGAAAACTGAAATCGATCTTGGGGATCCCGGCGGTCGGCAGCGTAAAATTTGCGTCGCCCTGCGCGCCGAACATCTTGCGCAGTTTCGAATTCACACCAGAGTCGGAATTATGCAGATAGTCGTACAGCGTCAGGGACTCGATGCCAGATGACCTCGGGACATACAGCGCGTTGGCGAGAACAGAATAGGTGCTGGTGCCATCCGGGTTCGTGGTCCAGTTCGGCATGATGCTGGCGATCTTGGTGGAACCTGCATATCCGTGGATAACGCGCGTCTGCCCGCTGCCCGTTCCGCCGGTGATCGTGATCACCATTCCTTTGTAAAAATCATTGACCGCACTGGCGCCCGCCGCGAGCGTGATTGTGCTGGCTGCGCCTGCCTGGGCCGTGCCGGTGACGGGCGCCGCCGTCTGTGTCTGCGCCATGCCGCAGCCGCGCAGAAGCGTGCCCCAGTCAGGCTTTACACCCGCCGTGCCGCTGCCCTTGATGTAAACCCCGCAAGTATAATTCCCCTTCGCCCCGCCAGCGACAGCAGGCTTGGGATCCAGCGAACCGGTGACCTCATTTGTGTCGATGGTCTGAATATCCGGCGGCATCACAGGATTCTCAGGCGCGTAAGCATCTGTTCCGACTACGGGTGAAGCGTCCACACCTGCCGTGGTCTCAACCTTCGCCAGAGCGGTCTTGTTCTGATTTGCATAGTAACCCATTTGATGGACCTCCTTAGACCACAGTGATGGTTCTGAAATTGAACCGCCGCCACAACCGCGCGCGGGTCAGTTCGATGTTCTCGAATCCGTCATAAATCAGCGCGGAGTGAAACAGGGGATCACCCGGTTCCCAGTTCATGAGCGCCTGAAGCATCTCTGTGCGAATGTCGTCAAGCTGATCGTCCGCGTTCTGGCCGCGCGGATCGACTGTGTTCGAAACCGCAACAATCACGCAGAAACGGTCATCAAGGGCTTGCGTGATATTACTAACAGTCAGCGGCTCTGTCGGCTCATCCGGCAGTGTCATCACGAACGCATGCGGCACCGCCATCGTGTCCTGGCTGTCCCGCGCGCCCACGAATTCCGCCGTTCCGCCGACACGGGTTCCGAAGCGCGCGGCCATGGTCGCCTTGATGCGGGCAATCACAGGTCCGGTTTTCATCGCGTTGCGAAAGTCCGAAGCGATGCCTCAACCGCATCCGCTATCGCCTTTTCAAAGGCTGCCGCCTCTCCTGAAGATGGGAGAAAGAACGGCCTGGCTGAGAGCGAGCCACGCGACGCGCGTCCGGACTTGAAAGCAACAAACCTTTCCGCCGTGCCAAATTCAAGGAACCGGCCATAGAATTCCGCCGTGACCGTATAGGCAAGCTGCCGCTTGATGCGGCCATAGCCAATCGAGCGCGCAAGCTCACCAGTTTGCGATTGCGGGACTTCCTCAGAGAACGCCTTCCGGGCCCGTTTGCCTGCGCGCAGCTTCCGCCTTGCGCCGCCAGCGACGCCCTTGGCCGAATTTCGCAGGGCATCCAGAATCCGCTTTTTCAGATCGGTATCGAGATAGTTCAGGCTGCGAACCAGCGACTTCTCATCGGCGGCAATCGTGATGCTAAACACCGTCAAGAGCCTCGCATAATATTTCGATGAACTGCCGCGAATCATCAAACGCCATGGATATGA
>DMKG01000312.1:0-1570 GCA_003454415.1 Alphaproteobacteria bacterium | reverse complement strand
GTGCGTCGCCACCCGCGATTCCTGCTGTCCATCGACAACAAGCCCCCCGGACTCCGCCGATACCTTCGCCCAAACCTCGGCAACTGTCGTATAGGCTGTGTCGATCCCACCTGATGCGTTGCCGGAATCCGCGCGCGTCTGAAGTTTGACGCGCCGGTTCAATTCTCCAATGCGCGGCTTTCTGACAATCGCCACTAAATGCCCCTGAGCCGCGACGGCCCCAGCAGCGCCTGCGCCGCGAACGGGATTTCCTGCGCCGCCGGGCCGATCACAACATCCTCCCGGACCGAATAGTACCGGCCGATCACCAGCAGCATGGCCTGAATGTATTGCGGCGGGACGCTGGCGCCGGTTGCGCCGAAACCCGCCACATACCGCACTTTCACCGCGCCCGGCTGGCTGCGGATGGCGGGCCAGGACTTGCCATAAACGGGACGGACGCTGTGAATGACTGCAGTCGTGTCCAGCTCATAATCCTCGGGCGGCATCACCGTCGAAGCGCCTTGCGGATCAAGATAAGTGATCGAAGTGATCGACTGCACAGGCGGTCGCGGCAGGCAGATCGCCACCGCAGGAAAGCATTCAAGCCCGACCTCCAGTGTTTGGGTAATCAGCGCGCGCCCGCTGTATTCCTCTGCCCATGCGCGCGCTGTTCTGATAAGCCCGTCGATCAGCGCGTCATCATCAGCCATGTCCACGCGCAGGTGCTGCTTCGCCTGATAAATGCTCACAGGCTCGACAGCGGGCGGCGTGATGATGACGGGCTGCGGCATCAGCGTTTCTTCTTGCCTGCAATGGCCGTCACGCCTTCGGTCTCGGGCTGAACCGGAGCGGCCCATCCCGCCGCCTGTAGCGCCTCGGCAATGTGCGCAGGCACGTCATAAACGCGCCCCGCCTCCATCGTCTCGACGGTCGCGCCATTGGGCGCAACCATCTTCGTTTCAATCATGCGTATTTCCGGCACGGGCTATACCGTAACCGCCGCATGGCCCCGGATCAGCATCGCACAGATCGGCGTGCCGGTGCCATGGGTGCCGCTGAAATCGGCCAGCAGCGACAGGTAGCGCTTGCCACCCACATAACCGATCCGCTGCACCGTCGCGGCCGCATGCGCCGCCGTCAGCGCGCGGATAATGCCGTTGGTGATGGTGCCGGGCGTCAGAGAATCCGCAAGGATATCCGCCGCCGTAACCGCAACGTGCGAACCGACCGTGGTCGTGTCGCCATGGCTCAATTTGAACTCAATCTTGTTCGTACCGCTGAAGGTGATCCCGCCAACGCCGATGGCAAGCAGCAAGCCGATGCCATCGTAACCCTGAGTGTCGATGGCAACCGGGGTATTGTCTGCGGCCAGTGTCGCAGGCTCCAGAACAATGGCGGGTGTCACCCGCGTGATCATATCGCGCATAGGATATCTCTCCTTTCAGGATGGGTTAGGCGGAGAACTGAAGCAGTTTGATCGCTTCGTAATTCTGCACCCCGCCGCCAACGCGCTTGGAGGTGTAGAACAGGACATAGGGCTTGGCGGAAAACGGGTCGCGCAAGACACGCGAGCCCTGGCGGTCGACGA
>DMKG01000169.1:2783-3958 GCA_003454415.1 Alphaproteobacteria bacterium | reverse complement strand
CAGGCATTGGATGAGGCGCTGGCGTCTGCCTTCTCTGAACACCCCTTCAACAGGCTGGAGCCCAGGGACAGGGCGTTCGCCCGGGTGATCGCAGCGACAACCCTGCGCAGGCTGGGGCAGATTGACGCCGTTGTGAAAAACTTCCAGACCCGTCGCCTGCCGCCACGCGCCGGCGCCGCACAGAACATTCTTCGCGCCGCCGCAGCGCAAATCCTTTTCCTGGGCACGCCCGCCCATGCGGCGGTGAGCAGCGCCGTCGCCCTCGCGCAGGCGGATAAAGGCGCCGCGCATTACAAGGGGTTGCTGAACGCGGTCTTGCGCAGGGTGGCGGCGGAAGGCCAGGGACTTGTCGCGGCGCAGGACGCCGTCCGGCTGAACACCCCGCAATGGTTATGGGAGGGCTGGCGGAAAGATTATGGAGAAAACACCGCCCGCGCCATCGCCGCCGCGCATCTGAAAGAGCCGCCGCTGGATCTGCGCGCCCGTGGCGATGCGGCGGCGCTGGCGGAAAAGATGCAGGCGCAGCTTCTGCCAACCGGAAGCCTGCGTCTTGACGCGGGCGGACGCATCGAGGACCTTCCCGGCTT
Source organism: Alphaproteobacteria bacterium (assembly GCA_003454415.1). Taxonomy (GTDB): domain Bacteria; phylum Pseudomonadota; class Alphaproteobacteria; order UBA11222; family UBA11222; genus UBA11222. The sequence continues at coordinate 3,371 of DMKG01000169.1, read as the reverse complement.
TGCGGAAGGCGAATGGTGGGTGCAGGACATGGCGGCCGCCCTTCCCGCGCGTCTGCTGGGGGATGTGGCGGGAAAGCCCGTGCTCGATCTGTGCGCTGCGCCGGGCGGGAAGACGGCGCAACTGGCGGCGGCGGGCGCAAAGGTTACGGCGATCGACCGTTCCGCAAAGCGGATGGGCCTGGTGCGGGAAAATCTTTCCCGTCTGAAACTGGACGCCCATTGCGTCACGGCGGATGCGGTGGAATGGCGGCCCGAAAGCCCCGTCCGGTTGATCCTGCTCGATGCGCCCTGTTCCGCCACCGGCACCATCCGCCGCCATCCTGACACCGCCTGGCGCAAGACCGCAAAGCAGGTCGAAGATCTGACGGCGCTGCAGGACCGGCTGCTGGATGCGGCCAGCGCCATGCTGGCTCCCGGCGGGTTGCTGGTTTACTGTGTCTGTTCCCTGCAACCCCAGGAAGGGCCGGCGCGGATCGCCAATCTGCTCGCCAGGGATGGATCGCTTGAACGCGCGCCCCTGGAGGAGCGGGAGATCGGCGGGCTTTCCGCGCTGATTTCTCCCGAGGGCGATCTGCGCAGCCTGCCCTG
>DMKG01000169.1:2249-2505 GCA_003454415.1 Alphaproteobacteria bacterium | reverse complement strand
CTGCCACCTGGAGGCGTCCGGGGGCATGGACGGCTTTTTTGCTGCGCGGCTGCGGAAAAAGTGACCTTTCCGGAAAAAGCGGGGCAGCCAGAAAGCTTGATCCCGGATACCCTGTACACGTATGCTGCAACCCGGATTGAACACGTTAGAGGTGCGGCATGCCGGTGGCCTTGGATACCCTCAGGGCGCTTCCTCTGTTCTCAGACCTGTCCCCAGAGGAATCGGGCAGGCTTGCCCGCAACAGCCGGATCATCAG
>DMKG01000169.1:1633-1965 GCA_003454415.1 Alphaproteobacteria bacterium | reverse complement strand
TGCAAGCGCGGAAATTTCCTGTTCCGTCAGGGGGACAGGGTTACCTTTTTTTACGTGATCTGCCGGGGCGCGATGCAGATCTACCGCGAGACGCCCAGCGGCAGCGAGGTTACCGACGATATCCTGATTTCCGGGGACTGTCTGAACGCGGGGGAGGTCGCCGCCTTTCAGACCGTGCATCCGGCGAATGCGCGCGCGGTGGAGGACTGCTCGCTCCTGGAAATTCCGGTTTCCTGGATGCGGGAGCATCTCACGGATTTCGACGCGGTGGCGAAAAAGCTTCTGGCCAGCCTGGCGGACAGGCTGAATACCGCGCAGGTGGAAGCCGGGCA
>DMKG01000169.1:1089-1393 GCA_003454415.1 Alphaproteobacteria bacterium | reverse complement strand
CGCCACGATGTCGGCGCCGCAGATCGTTGCGTGTTATCTGAAGAAATTATGCGTGCTGTACAATTTCGATCCGAACGGATTTGAACTGCCCTATACCAAAAGCCTGATCGCTTCGCGTCTGCGGATTGAAAAGGAGACCTTTTCGCGCACCCTGCCCACCCTGCGCGATCATGGCATTATTGTTTCCGGCGCCCATGTCTCCATCAGGGATCTGCGCAAGGCGGACACATTCGCCTGCAGCGAGTGCTCGGAAGCCGGCGAATGCGTAACCCAGCGCATGCTGAGCGAGAAACTTGAAAAACGC
>DMKG01000169.1:0-825 GCA_003454415.1 Alphaproteobacteria bacterium | reverse complement strand
TGAGCGAGAAACTTGAAAAACGCGACGGTGGGCTCACCGCCCATCGAGGACTTGCTTCGTCGCATAGGTGAGGCTGGATGCCAGATATTGCGGCTACAATCTCCGATCGGCAAAATCCCGGCAGCATCTAGGATGCTGGCCGACTCCTTTGACCGTAAGAGAGAGAAGATAAATGTCATCTAGTGACCCTCATGTCTTCGACCCTCTGGCTGACGCCTATAAGAAGTATCGCCCAAGCTATCCTGAAATTCTTCTGCAGGAACTGAACCGCCCCGGGATTGCCGGAGGCTCCAACTCAAGAGTAAAACATGAGTAAAAGGAGCCCCTATGAGCAAGACAACGAACAAATTTTCATCTGAAGTGCGTGCCCGGGCGGTGCGGATGGTTTTGGACCACGAGAGCGATTATCCGTCGCGCTGGACTGCCGTGGCTTCGGTTGCCGGGAAGATCGGCTGTGCGCCGCAGACATTTCACGAGTGGGTTAAGCGCGCTGATATCGACAGCGGCAAGCGCGGTGGCATTTCGAGCGATACGGCTGAGAAGCTTAAGGCGCTGGAACGCGAGAACCGCGAACTTCGTCAGGCCAACGAGATTCTGCGCAAAGCGAGTGCATATTTTGCGCAGGCGGAGCTCGACCGCCCGTTCAAGAGATGATCGCGTTTATCGATGATCTCTCCCGTGTTCATTTTTCCGTGTCGAGGCGCCATGCGATCAGCCGCTTCCTTGTCTCAGGGCGCTCCCGGTGCAGGGCTATCCTGTCGAGGCCTTGCTCGTGAAAACCGCCAGTTGTGCTGCGAAGGCCCGCTGTCATTCAGCGCCGGCGAC
>DMKG01000213.1:3595-3924 GCA_003454415.1 Alphaproteobacteria bacterium | reverse complement strand
CCACCGATCCCCAGCAGCATGCCCAGCATGAATTCATCCGGCATGTGGCGCAGGCCATAAAAGAAGGGATGAATGCGCAGGCGTTTGAACAGCTCATCCTGGTGGCGCCCCCAAAAGCGCTGGGCGATTTGCGCACCTTGCTCGATCACAATGCCGCAAAGCTGGTGAAATCGGAGTTACAAAAAGACCTCACCCATCTGAGCCCCCATCAGCTTGCTGAACATCTGCAGGAAGTGATCAAAGTCTGAGCTGTATCCGGTTTGTGAAATTCCTGGGCGTCCGCGCCAGCCCCAACGGGAATTAACTGTATGGGGCGGACGCCACGTTGG
>DMKG01000213.1:3072-3380 GCA_003454415.1 Alphaproteobacteria bacterium | reverse complement strand
TCTGTATGGGGCGGACGCCACATTGGCGAGGCTGGCGGAGCGCGCGCTTCTGTGGCATTATCCGAAAAAACCACGCCACGGGGAGATTCCAATGCCGTCCGCCTATCCGCATCTGCTAAGCCCGCTCGATCTGGGATTCACTACACTGAAAAACCGTGTGCTGATGGGTTCCATGCATACGGGGCTTGAAGAAAAGCCGGACGGTTTTGAACGGCAGGCGGCCTTTTTCGGCGAGCGCGCACGAGGAGAAACCGGGCTTATCATTACCGGCGGTTACGGGCCAAACCGGGAGGGCAGACTTGCCCCCA
>DMKG01000213.1:2405-2843 GCA_003454415.1 Alphaproteobacteria bacterium | reverse complement strand
TTCCGATTATATCGCGCCGGATCAGAACCTCGACGGCCACCGCAAGATCGTGGACGCCGTGCATCGCGAAGGCGGCAAGGTGGCGCTGCAATTACTGCATGGCGGGCGCTATGCTCACCACAAGGAAATCGTTTCCGCCTCCGCCGTGCCGACGCGGATCAACCCCATTACCGCCCGCGAGATGTCCAATGAGGAATGCCACAAGACCATAGAGGATTTCGGAACGGCGGCGAAACTGGCCCGGGAGCTGGGTTATGATGGGGTGGAAATCATGGGGTCCGAAGGCTATCTTCTGACCCAGTTTCTCGCGGTGCGGGTCAATCACCGGACAGACGAATTCGGCGGTTCTCTGGAAAACCGTTGCCGCATGGCGGTGGAGGCGGTGCGCAATGCGCGCCAAAAGGCGGGCGGGGATTTCATCATCGTCTACCGCCTGTC
>DMKG01000213.1:0-2199 GCA_003454415.1 Alphaproteobacteria bacterium | reverse complement strand
TCATCATCGTCTACCGCCTGTCGGCGCTGGATCTGGTAGAGGGCGGTTCATCCCTGGATGACATCATCTATCTGGCCCGCGCAATCGAGGCGGCCGGGGCCACCATCATCAATACCGGCATAGGCTGGCACGAAGCGCGCATTCCCACCATCGCCCACATGGTGCCGCGCGGCGCTTTCACCTGGGCGGTGAAGCGCATCAAGCCCCATCTGACCATCCCGCTGGTCTATTCCAACCGGGTCAACAACCCGGCCCAGGCCGAGGCGATTCTGGCCGATGGCGTCAGCGACATGGTTTCACTGGCGCGCCCCCTCCTGGCGGACCCGGATTTCGTGAAAAAGGCCCGTCTGGGAAAGGCGGAAGAGATCAATATCTGTATCGGCTGCAATCAGGGCTGTCTTGATAACGCGTTTACCGGCAAGCTTACCACCTGCATGGTCAATCCGCGCGCCTGCCGGGAAATGGATCTGAATTTAGCCCCGGCGCAAAAGCCGAAACATTACGCGGTGGTGGGCGCCGGGCCCGGCGGCCTGTCATTTGCGGCGACCGCCGCGGAACAGGGACACAAGGTCACGCTTTTCGAGGCGGAAGACCGGCTGGGCGGCCAGTTCAATCTTGCCAAGATCATTCCGGGCAAGGAGGATTATGCCGAAACCATCACCTATTATGGCGCCATGTTGCGCAAATACCAGGTGGATGTGCGGCTGAACAGCCGGGCGCGGCTGGAGGATCTGACGGGAAAAGGGTTTGACGCGGTAGTGCTGGCGACCGGCATCACGCCGCGCAAACCGGATATTCCGGGGATGGACCACCCAAAGGTGCTGTCCTATCTTGAGGTGTTGCAGGGCAAGCCCGTGGGAGACCGGGTGGCGATCATGGGCGCGGGCGGCATCGGTTTCGATATTGCCGAATTCATCATGCATCCGCATGGCGCGGGCGACCCGGCAAAACCCGATATCGCCCGTTTCAATGAAGAGTGGGGTATAGACGGCGCCTATACCCATGCGGGCGGCCTGTCTCCCAAAGGCATGCATATGCCCTGCAGCCGGAAAGTATGGATGCTGCAGCGCAAACCACATGTGAAGTTCGGCTCCACCCTTAGCAAGACCCGCGGCTGGGCGACTTTCGTCGAAATCATGATGCGCGGCGTCACCATGCTGGGGGATGTCGAATATGTGAAAGTGGATGACCGCGGCCTGCACATCCGAGTTCAGGGCAAGGATCAGCTTCTGGAGGTTGACACGGTCATCGTCTGCGCCGGTCAGGAGCCGTTGCGCGATCTTGAGGCGGGTCTGCGCCAGGCAGGCATGCCCGTGCATCTGATTGGCGGCGCGGATGACGCGAGGGAGCTGGATGCGGTGCGCGCCATCGAGCAATCTGTCCGCTTAGTAGCTGCAGGGGCGTGAGTTAGCCCAGGCGCGGCTAGAAATCACTGATAATGCCTTTGCGCTCCCAGTCGCCGAAACGGGTAGGCTCGGGGCCTGCGGGCCCGTTGACTTCCGGGGCGGCGGGGGGTGTCTCCCTCGCCGCCTGACGGCGCGCTTCGGCTTCGGCCAGGGCGCGCAGGGCGGCGGGGCTTATTGGCTTTGGCGCGGCCTGTTCCTGGCGTGTGTCCACTGCGTCTGATTTGCCGGTATCCGGCGCCGGCTCCGCTTCGCTGTGTCTGATATCCTTGCTCATGGTTCTGGCGCCTATTGCCTTGGCGTGAAGTCATCTACATATAAGGCCCAAACTGGTATGATGGCAAACAGGTCGTTACATGAACTATTTTCGCACTTCACTTCTTCTGGCCGGAATGACGGCCCTTTTTCTGGGCATAGGTTTCATGCTGGGGGGCTCCGGCGGCATGATGGTGGCCCTGTTGCTGGCGCTCGGAATGAATGGCTTTGCCTACTGGAATTCCGACAAGATGGTTCTTGGCATGTATGGCGCGGAACCGGTGGATGCGCAGCGGGCCCCGGAATTGCTGCGCACTGTCGCATTGCTGGCGCGGAACGCGCAAATGCCGATGCCGAAGGTTTTCATCATTCAGAACCCGCAGCCGAATGCTTTCGCCACGGGCCGGGATCCCGAACATGCCAGCGTGGCGGTGACCACCGGTCTTCTGGAACTGCTGAATCCCCAGGAAGTGGCGGGCGTTCTTGCCCATGAGCTGGCGCATATCAAGAACCGCGACACGCTGATCATGACGATTACCGC
>DMKG01000185.1:27232-31106 GCA_003454415.1 Alphaproteobacteria bacterium | reverse complement strand
CTGCTGCTGCTGATCGTTGGCGGCAACGACACGACGCGTAATTCCATCAGCGGCGGCGTTCTCGCGCTCAATCAAAATCCGGCGGAATACGCGAAGCTGATGAATAATCCGGGCCTTATTCCCAGCATGGTGTCAGAGATCATCCGCTGGCAGACCCCCATCACCAGCATGATGCGGACGGCTCTGAGCGACGCCGAGATCGGAACCAAGAAGATCCGCGAGGGCGACAAGGTGGTCATGTGGTATATTTCCGGCAATCGCGACGATGAGGTGATCGAGCGCGCCGACGAATTCCTGATTGACCGGAAAAATCCGCGCCAGCATCTTTCTTTCGGTTTCGGAATTCATCGCTGCGTAGGCAACCGTCTGGCCGAATTGCAGTTGCGCGTCATCTGGGAGGAAATCGTGAGGCGCTTCAGCAGGATCGAAATCGTGGACGAACCGGTCAGAAGTCTGTCCTCTATCATTCATGGCTTCACCAGAATGCCGGTAAAGCTGCATGCGCTGTAAGCCGCCAGTTCATTTCACTTCTTAGGAAACGGATCAAAGCATGCCCAAAGTGACCTTCATCGCCCATGACGGAACCGAACATGTGCTGAACGTGGCCAGCGGCACGACCGCCCGGGATGCGGCGCTGGATAACGATATTCCGGGAATCGACGGGGATTGCGGCGGGGTATGCGCCTGCGCCACCTGTCATGTTTATGTGGATCCGGCGTGGCTCGACAAAGTGGGGAGGGTTACCTCCGGCGAAATGGAGGCCGATCTGCTTCAGTTTGCGGAGGATTTCCGGGAAAACAGCCGCCTGGCCTGTCAGATCACGATCACGGATCAGTTTGACGGGCTAATTCTGAACATTCCCGCCGGCCAGCATTAGGCGGTTTTCCACGTCGGGACAGTCCGTTATTTTTCCAGGGGCCGGGCAAAGCTTACTTCATGGCCGTCAGGGTCACGGATGTGGAAATAGCGCTCGCCCCAATTGGCGTCCCGGGGCGCGAATTCCGGGGTAAGTCCCTTCGCGATCGTTCTGTCATACATGGCGTCGACATCCGCGACATAGATGATAAAGCGCCCCCAGCCATCATAACTGCCGGCGAGCTGCCCCGCCCGGGCCGCCATGAGGTTGAGATGACCCCGGCCCACATGAAAGCTGGTGAAACGGGTGCCGGGTCCGCCATAGCTCATTTCAAAACCGAGCGCCTGGTAAAACGCCACCGCCTGCGCCATGTCTGAGACAATGAGGGTGATGGCGTTGATCGATTCGATGAGGGGTGCGGCGTCTTTGGTCATTAAGACAGCCTACGCCGCCTTTAGCTGTCCCAGCAAGGGGCGCACTTCCTTGGCGAAACGCTCAAGCTGCGCGTCGCGTTCCTCCAGCGGTCCGGTGCAATCCAGCACGAAATGCCGCACGCCCGCCGCATGAAAATCCGCGATGCGCTGGGCGCAATCGGCAGGAGTTCCCAGTACCGCATATCGTTTGGCGGCGGGCCGGAAATCCATGGCGTAGCGGCGGGTCAGATGGGCGGCCGCGAGATCCAGCGCGCGCTCATAGGTGTCGTCGATCCGCATGAACACCAGATGGCCGCTGCCGAAGGTTTTGAGATCACGTTTGGCGTCCGCCGCCGCGACGGCGATTTTTTCCAGCCCGTCGCGGTACATTTCCGGCGTCACCACATAGGATATCCAACCATTGGTCAACCGCCCGCACCGCTCCAGCGCGGCTTTCGAACGCCCGCCGGCCCAGATGGGCGGGCCGCCCGGCGTAACCGGACGGGGCAGCATCTGCACATCGGTGAAGGGATAGAACCGGCTTTCCTCATTGCTGACCTTCTCACCGGTCCACAATTTCCGGATGGTCTTTATCCCATCGGTCAGCCGCGCGCCGCGCTCTTTCACCGGCACGCCGCAGGCCGCGTATTCATTGGGAAATTCGCCGCCTACGCCGACGCCAAAGATGAAACGCCCTTCGCACAGATGATCGAAGGTCGCCACCAGCTTGGCCACGGTCGTGGCGTGGCGCAGCGGCATGAGATAGACGCCAGTGCCCAGAATCAGGCGCGGGTTGACCGCCGCCACCTGCGCCAGTTGCAGCAGCGGATCAAGCATCGGCACGGCGAAGGCGATATGGTCGCCCGTCCATAGCGATTCATACCCAAGCCGGTCGGCAAGGGCGGAAACCTCCCTTGCCGCCGCAGGCGTTGGCATGGTGGCGCTGAAACCGATGGTCAGTTTTTTTTCTAGCGGCAGATCCATGGCGTCTCTCCCTATTGGCTCGTGTTCAGGCGGCGATCCAACCCTGGGCGATCGCCGCTTCATTGCGCACAATTTCCGGCGATCCCAGAAGGGAGCGGTTGACGTTGACGCGCTTGTACCAGTAGTGCAGCCCCATCAGATCGGTAAAGCCCATGCCGCCATGCACTTCCGTCGCCGTGCGGATGATGAACTTCGCCGCGTCATCGACGCCGGATTTGGCGTGCAGCGTAGTCAGCTCTGAATCTTCCGGCGCCGCGTCATAGGCATGTCCCGCATACCAGATCAGCGCACGGAACGGGTCCAGCCCTGAAATCATTTCCGCGCACATATGCTTCACCGCCTGGAAGGACCCGATGGCGCGCTCGAACTGCTTGCGCTCCTTGGCGTATTCCACCGCCTTGTAGACCATGACTTCGGCCGCCCCGAGAGTGTCGGCCGCAAGGGCGAGCCGCCCGGCGCGGATGGTCTTGCGGATGGCTTCGCCCGCCTTGTCCCTGCCGCCCAGCAGATCGGCCTTCACGCCTTCCAGCTTCACTTCGCAATGCATGCGGGAATAGTCGATGGTGGTAAGCTGAACGACGGTAACGCCTGGCGCGCTGCGCGGAACGATGGCCATGTTATCCGGACCAGCGGCGAGCAGGAAGACATCCGCGGGGCCCCCGTCGATGACGAACATGGCGCTGCCGTTAAGCGTTCCATCGGACGAAAGGCTAATGCCATTGCTGTCGCGCCTGCTGATGATTTCGGACACGCCGACGCCGGCTTTCACTTCTCCTGCGGCAAGCTGCGGCAGCCATTCTTCCTTCTGCGCCGCCGTTCCTGCCGTCACCAGCGCCACTGGCGCCATGATGGCGCTGCCGGTAAAAGGAACGGGCGCGACAGTGCGTCCCAGCGCCTCCTGAATGACCAGTGCGTCCAGCATGGTGAAGCCCGCGCCGCCGAATTCCTCTGGCGCAAGCACGCCGGTCGCCGCCAGATCCACCAGACCCTTCCAGATAGCCGCCTGGAAGCCGGTTTTCGTGGCTGCGTATTCACGAATGCGGTCCAGAGGAAGCTGGTCTTCGGTAAACCGGCGAACCGAATTCTCCAGCAGTTTCTGATCAGAAGATAATCCGAATTCCATTATTTCGTCTCCGCCAGTTTGGGTTCGCGCGGCATGCCCAGGCCCCGTTCGCTGATGATGTTTTTCTGGATCTGCGATGTTCCCCCGCCAATGATTAGGCCGAGGTCGAACATATTGCGCCATTGCCAGGAGCCATGGCTGCGCAGATGTGGGCTGCCGGCATAGAGCGTGCCAATCTCCCCCAGGGCTTCCAGGACGAGATCGGACAGCTCGCGCGCCAGCGTTGTGCCGTAATATTTGACCAGCAGCCGCGACACGCCAGGATCCTCATTGTTCAGCGTATTGCTCAGCAGCCGGAGCGAGTGATATTTCAGGGCATGGGTTTTGGCCTGGGCCGCCACCAGACGGTCACGATAAAGCCTGTGCTCGATCAGGCGCACCCCATCCAGGGTTTCGGTCTGGAAGATTTTCAGAATGCTCTCAATGCGGGACAGCATCTGTTCCGGATCCCCCAGCATCCCGCGTTCATGCTTCAAGGTGGTGTTGGCGACTTTCCAA
>DMKG01000185.1:22837-27030 GCA_003454415.1 Alphaproteobacteria bacterium | reverse complement strand
GTGGTGTTGGCGACTTTCCAACCCTCGCCGCGTTTACCCACAACGTTTTCAACCGGGACCCTGACATCCGTCAGGAAGGTTTCGTTGAACTCGGCCGCGCCGGTCATGGTGACGAGGGGGCGGACCTCGATGCCCGGCGTCTTCATATCCATCAGGATATAGGAAATGCCTTCGTGTTTCGGCTTGTCCGGTTCGGTGCGCACCAGGATGAAGCACATATCTGCGAAATGCGCGCCGGAAGTCCAGATTTTCTGGCCGTTGATGACGAAGTGCCCGTCCTCTACCCGCGCATTGGTGCGCAAACTGGCGAGATCGCTGCCTGCGCCGGGTTCAGAATATCCCTGGCACCAGTGAATTTCCCCGTGAATGGTGGGGCGGATATATTTCTCGCGCTGCTCCTCATTGCCGTTTTCCAGCAGAGTCGGCACCAGCATGCCGATGCCCTGGCCGCTGAGACCAGAATTGACATTCGCGCGGGTGAATTCCTCCTGGATGATGACGGTTTTCAGCAGATCCGGCTCAGCGCCATAGCCGCCATATTTCTTGGGGATCGTGCGGCAGGTATAGCCGTTCTCGATCAGCAGCTTCTGCCAATTCTGCTCCAGCGCCTCCGGGTGTTTCATTCCCATGCCCGGCGGCGGGGCCAGATGTTTGTTCTTTTCTATGAAAACGCGCAATTCCGTGCGGAAATCTTCATATTCTGCGCCGTAGCTAAGGTCCATTGGGCCTTCTCCCTGTTACAAATTCTTGATCATAGTTTTAGCACGATGCGGGGGAGGGAGGGCAACAGGCTTTCACCGCCCGGCCTGAGAAAAAAGGGTTCAGGAGGGAGGGGGGCTTTCGTTTTTCCGAGCAGGAAGCATTCGGGCGCAGGATATTATCCGCCGCCGCGCAGTTTCTGCACGAATTCCGGCAGGCCGGTCTGGCGTTCGCGGCGCAGGCGCTCGGCCTGCAGAATGGCGCGCAACTGGCCATGCGCCTCGGTGACGTCCTCATTCACGATGACATAGTCGTATTCGGGCCAGTGGCTCATTTCATCGGCCGCTTTGGCCATGCGCCCAGCCACGATTTCAGCGCTGTCCTGTGCGCGGGTAGTCAGGCGCTGCTGCAATTCAGCGGTGGATGGGGGCAGAATGAACACTGAGACCAGATCCTCGCGCGCCCGCGCCTTCAAATGCTGCGTGCCCTGCCAGTCAATATCGAACAGCACATCCTTGCCGGAGCTGAGGGTGTTTTCCACCATCTGCGCAGGGGTTCCGTAATCAAAGCCGAACACTTTCGCATATTCCAGAAATTCGCCCCGTTCGCGGCGCGCGGTGAATTCGGAACTGGAAAGAAAATAATAGTCCCTGCCTTCGATTTCGCCGGGCCGCATGGGGCGGGTCGTGGCGGATACCGACATAACCAGGCCGGAATCGCCCGCCAGCAGCAGGCGCGACAAAGTGGTTTTTCCCGCGCCGGAAGGCGAGGAGAGCACCAGCATCAGGCCGCGGCGATGGAGATTGATGCGCGTCATGTCTTTTCGGGTTTCTCTATTCGATATTCTGGACCTGTTCACGCATCTGGTCGATCTGCGCCTTCAGGTCGAGCCCGATCCGCGTGAGAGCGGTCTCCGGTGATTTTGAACAAAGTGTGTTCGCCTCCCGGTTAAATTCCTGCACCAGAAAATCCAGCTTCCGGCCGGTCTGGCCTTTATCCTCCAGCAGTTCACGCGCATGCGCCACATGGGCGTGCAGCCGGTCGATTTCCTCTCGGATATCGGCTTTGGTGACAAGCAGCGCCACTTCCGCCGCAAGCCGGTCAGGAGAGAGGGCCGAGGGGGCGTCCAGCAGCGCCGCCAGCTGATCCGTCAGGCGCTGGCGCAGCAGCGCGACCGCGCCCGCCGCACGGGCTTCCGCAGCGCTGGTCAGGCGGCCAATCTCCTCTACCTGGGCCTTGATCAGTGTGTGCTTCCGCGCGCCTTCATTGGCGCGGGAGGCGCCAAGCATGGCCAGCGCCTCATCAAAACTGCGCAGAATCGCCGCATGCCGCGCCTCGCGCTCCGCTTCTGTCTCCTGGGGTTCGATCTGTTCGACAATACCGCGAATGCCTAGGATGCCGCTGGCGGTAGAGGGGGCGAGACCGGATTGCCTCTCGATTTCCGCCAGCGCCGCGAGAACCTGGTGAAGCGCCTCCTGATTGATCTTGATTTGCGCCGTATTCGGGCCCTGACTGAGTTGCAGACTGATCTGGATATTGCCGCGGCGGAGCGTCTTTCCGGCTTTTTCGCGAAGAACCGTTTCCAGTCCCTGCAGGTCCGAGGGCAGGCGCAGACGCAGGTCGAGCCCGCGGCCATTGACGCTGCGCAAATCCCATGTCCAGCGGAAGGCGCCAATCTCGCCATCTGCATGGCCATAACCTGTCATGCTGACTACGGGCAATATCTGCAACTCCTTACGGGTAGGGGGTGATTTTCTAGTGAATCGCTTCCGCAATATGGCGGGCTTGGCGGGTCATGGGTAGTAAATTCTGGCGCCGCCCTCACACCGGTCTATTGCGCAGAACCGGAGCGCTTCCTGTAAGCCGCGACATTCCTGTTATGCTCTTTCAGGGTTGCGGCAAAGGCGTGGCCGCCGTTTCCATCCGCCACGAAGTACAGCGCCTCCGTGCTTTCAGGATTTAACACAGCCTTCAGCGCGGCTTTTCCAGGGGCCGCTATGGGGCCGGGGGGAAGACCCGTATGCAGGTAAGTGTTGTAAGGGCTCTTGAGGGCCAGATCAGCCTGACTCAGGGGTTTTGGATTGTATCTTCCCTGATCGCGGGCATAGACGACGGTCGGGTCAGATTGCAGCGGCATGTTCAACTTCAGCCGGTTATAGAACACGCCGGCGATCCGGGCGCGCTCGGCGGCTAGGGCGGTTTCCTTTTCGACGATCGAGGCCAGAATGACGGCCTCCTCTGGCGTGTTCAGGGGCAGGTCCGGGGCGCGCGCAGGCCACAGTTTCGCCAGTAACGTCTTTTGCGCCGCCTGCATGCGCGCGATCAGCCCAGCGCGGGTTTCGCCGCGCGGGAAAAGATAGGTCTCCGGTAGCAGAGAGCCTTCCGCAGGCGGCGGCGGCAGTTCGCCACTCAACGCTTCATGGGCGGCGATCCGGGGCAGGATTTGACCGACGCTCAGCCCTTCGGCAAAGCCCATGCGGTGCAGATAGATTTCGCCTCTGACGAGTTTTGCCAGAATCATGTGCGGACTGGCATGGGGCGGGAAGGCGTATTCTCCCGCCTTGAGTTTGCGCGCATCACCCGTCATGAGGGCGGCGATCCGGAACAGCCAGGCATGTTCGATGGCGCCGGCCCCCTCCAGGCGGGAAGCGATTTCCGCCAGGGAAGCGCCGCGCGGAAAATTCACGATAATCTGTGTTTCATGCGGACCGGGCGCCTTCAGGGCGTTCTCTCCCCATCGCCAGCCAGCCAGTCCGATCGCCGCCAGCAGGAAAACACCGCCGGCAATGGCGATGGGCCAGCGCCTAATCAGGGGCGGTACTTTCACCCTGGGAACTGCCTTAAAGCTACAGCCGCGCCCGGCTCATCACAAGTGACGCATTGGTTCCGCCGAAACCGAAACTGTTGGAGATCACCGTTTCGATCTTGCGTTTCACCGGCTCTTTGGCGGCGAGATTGATCACGGTTTCCACGGATGGATTCTCCAGATTGAGTGTGGGCGGGGCCACTCCGTCCCGCATCGCCAGGATGGAATATATCGCTTCCACCGCGCCGGCGGCGCCAAGCAAATGACCGGTGGACGACTTGGTTGATGACATCACCAGATCCGCCGCCGCATTGCCGAACAGCCGCGTCACCGCACCCAGTTCGATTTCATCTCCAAGCGGCGTTGAGGTGCCATGGGCGTTGACATAATGGATGTCAGCGGGCGAAACCCCCGCCTTTTTCAGCGCTATCTTCATGGCGCGGAAGCCGCCATCGCCACTTTCTTCCGGGGCGGTCAGATGATAGGCGTCGCCGCTGAGACCATAGCCGATGACTTCAGCATAAATCCTGGCGCCCCGGCGCTTCGCATATTCCATTTCCTCCAGCACCAGGACGCCTGCGCCTTCACCCATGACAAACCCATCACGGTCTTTGTCATAAGGGCGCGAGGCGCGCGCGGGCGCGTCATTGAAGGAGGTGCTGAGCGCCTTGCACGCGGCGAAGCCCGC
>DMKG01000185.1:20765-22560 GCA_003454415.1 Alphaproteobacteria bacterium | reverse complement strand
GCTTCGGCCCCCCCTGCGACCATCATATCCGCATCATCATCCATGATGAGCCGCGCCGCATCGCCAATCGCATGGGAGCCGGACGCGCAGGCGGTCACCACCGCGTGATTGGGGCCCTTCAGGCCAAATTCGATGGATACGTTGCCTGCCACCAGATTGATGAGGCGTCCTGTGATGAAGAACGGGCTCACACGGCGTGGACCACGTTCCGCGAGCTCCAGCGACGCCTGCTCGATGCCTGGCAATCCGCCAATGCCCGATCCGATCAGCACCCCGGCCCGGCAGCTGTCCTCTTCATTCGCCGACTTCCAGCCAGAATCCTGGATCGCCTGTTTGGCGGCGGCGATGCCATAGATGATGAAATCATCCATCCGGCGCTGGTCTTTGGGCGCCACATAGGCGTCAGCGTTGAACGTGCCGTTAGCGCCGTCGCCGCGGGGCACCTCGCATGCGATGCGCGCCGCCATTTGCGAGGCGTCGAAACGGGTGATGGGGCCGGCGCCGCTTTCACAGGCCAGCAACCGGCGCCAATTCTCCTCGACCCCGTCGCCAAGGGGCGTCACCATTCCCATCCCAGTGACTACGACACGCCTCATGGGAATGAATCAGCCTTTGGCGGCTTTCAGAAAGGAAATCGCATCCTGTACTGTCTGGATTTTTTCCGCAGCGTCGTCAGGAATCTCGACGCCGAATTCCTCTTCAAAGGCCATGACAAGCTCAACCTGATCCAGACTATCGGCTCCCAGATCGTCGATAAAGCTTGCGCCTTCAACGACTTTATCCGGCTCCACGCCCAGATGTTCTACGACGATCTTCTTAACGGTCGCGGCGATATCGCTCATCTTCAAATGCCTTTCTTCTTCTTGGGTCTAGCGAAATTCCCTGCGGGTTCGCCTCTTGATTTGCAGGTAGCATACTTTTCACCCTAACGCCAGTTTTGCAGCGAGGCTGATTCACAAACTAGATCATGGCCATGCCGCCATTCACATGCAGGGTCTGGCCCGTGACATAGGCGGCCTCCTCACTGGCCAGAAACACGACGCAGGTGGCCACGTCCCGGCCCTCTCCAAAACGTCCGGCTGGAATCGCCCCCAGCAGCCGGTTGCGCTGGTTATCGTCCAGCGCGTCCGTCATCGGGGTGCTGATCATGCCCGGCGCCACGCAGTTCACCGTGATCCCCCGGCTGGCGATTTCCTGGGCCAGGCTTTTGCTCATGCCGATCATGCCGGCCTTGGACGCGGCGTAATTCCCTTGCCCCGGATTGCCGGTAACCCCCACAACCGATGCAATGGAGATGATTCTTCCCCAGCGCCGTTTCATCATGCCCCTGAGAACCCCGCGGGAAAGTTTGAACGCAGAGGTTAAATTGACCTTCAGGACCGTGTCCCATTCCTCGTCCTTCATGCGCATGAACAGATTATCCCGGGTCAGGCCGGCATTGTTCACCAGGATGTCGAGCTGCCCCATTGTCTCTTCGGCCTGTCCGGGAAGCGCATCGACGGCGGCGGAATCTGCAAGGTTGCAGGGCAGAATATGGGCGCGGCTCCCTAGCGCCGCCGCCAATTCCCGCAACGCCTCCTCACGTGTGCCGGAAAGGCCGACCGTCGCGCCTTGCGCATGTAACGCCCGCGCCACATCGCCGCCTATTCCACCGCTTGCGCCGGTTACCAGAGCGCATTTTCCCGTCAAATCAAACATGGTGCCGACTCCACAAAATATCCAACTGCCTCCTTTATAAACCGATTCCTGCGCTTTATGGAGCCATTGCGCCTCTCTGTCACTAACAGAGACCAGC
>DMKG01000185.1:19581-20556 GCA_003454415.1 Alphaproteobacteria bacterium | reverse complement strand
TCAAAGGGCCAGCAACCCCGATAAACAACCTTATAAAAAATCTGTGTATAATCGAGGCGCCGGCCAGTAATTCTGCTCAAATCCATTACTATTTGAAATGTTCATTCCGATTACTTGACTTTTTCTGTCATTGGGCTTTTCCTTTCAGAAGCCTGCACTTTCGATTCGCGAAACGTCTTAATGATAATAGGCTGACAGGCCGATAGCCTGGAACAGTATGATGGATTTCAGGGTTGGGGGGAAGAAGACATGGCGCCGCCAAAACCTACAGGAAAAGGATTCAGCCATTTTCTAGCGACCCGGATGTCTTCACTGCATGTCTGGATCTACCGGCTGTCGGGAGGGAAAATCGGGGGATCAGCCTTTAACGCGCCGGTTCTGCTTCTGACGACGACGGGGCACAGGAGCGGGCGGAAACGTACGACCCCCTTACTATACCTGGACCTGGGGAGTGAGGGTGTTGCTATCGTGGGCTCTTATGGCGGCGCGGACAGACTGCCGGCCTGGGCAGTGAATTTGCAAAATCACCCCTATGCGCAAATTCAGATTGGATCGAACATCACCCGGGTCAACGCCACAACAGCGGGCGCCGCGCGCAAGGCCGAATTATGGCCCAAGCTGGTCGCCATGTATTCCGATTACCAAGTGTATCAGGATAGAACCTCCCGGGATATCCCGGTCATCCTGTTAACCCCAGCCTCTTGACAAGCGCAGGCGCCATGGAGGTTGACAGCGTTTGCCGTTCCAAAGTTAAATGGCGGCGCTTCCTATTTGGGCGAGACAAATATTTCTGTCCAAGACATTTTTCGTACGTTTTTATTTTTGGAAAGTCTTATGTTGCGTAAGCTTTTTTTCCGCTTGCAGGGCATGGATTCGGCTTCCGGTATTCAAAATGAAATTCTGGCTGAACAAGTCCGGTTGATCGCCAAAGGCGGTTTTCTGAATAGCCTGACATCAATTGCCGGGGCTGGCCTG
>DMKG01000185.1:16718-19353 GCA_003454415.1 Alphaproteobacteria bacterium | reverse complement strand
AATTGCCGGGGCTGGCCTGATAAGTCTCGGCTTCATTGCTGCGGGGCAGGCGAACCCGTTGATCGTGCTGACATGGGCCGGATTTTTTGCGCTGGTCAGCGCCTTCGGGCCCATCATCAGTTATTTTTTTGAACATGCTTCGAGATTGGCCAGCAGTCCGGCGGAAAAATCCTCTGTGAATTGGGCTATCGCCTGCGCGCTTCACGCGGGCGCTGTCAGCATTAGCTGGAGCAGCATGGTGTTCGTGTTCTGGGAAGTGGGTTCGATCGCCTCCATCGCCGTTCTGATCACCGCCGCCATGGTTGGAAATATCTCCACGGTAACCAAATACCTGCCCTTGCGATCCTGTATTTTGACGGCCTCCCTGTTGGTCAATCTTCCCATCATGTTACGTTTGCTGCTGGAGCCGCGACTGGATCATTATATTATGGCGGGCGGCGTGATGCTGATCGGATTGATCTTCGTCCGGAGCGCACTTAACGCGAATGGCGCCTTGACTGAATCCCTTCTGCTTCGATTTGAGCGCCGTGAAATGATTACCCGGCTGCAGAAATCCCTGCTGGATGCGGAAATCGCGAATGCCGCCAAATCCCGTTTTATCGCTAATATCAGCCATGAATTACGCACTCCCCTGAATGCAATCATAGGATTTTCCGAATTGCTTCAGCAGCAGGTCTACGGCCCGCTCGGGGACAAGCGGTATGTGGATTATGCGGCGGATATTGTGGAGAATGGAGATAATCTGCTGGCGTCCATCAATGAAATTCTGGATTTGTCGAAAATCGAAACCGGCAGCCTGCAACTAAATGAGGACGAGTATGATCTGCGCGCATTGATAGATTCGGCAGTTGTCCTGGTCATGGCTGCGGCTCAGGCAAAGCGCTTGGAAATCGGCATTATGCCGCATGGACCGGAATTATGCGTGCTTGTCGACCGTCTGCGGATAAAACAGACTATTGTTGATCTGCTGGCCAATGCGATTAAATTCTCGGCTCCCGGTCAGAAGATCGAAGTAAGCTGGCGCCTTGTGGAAACAGGTGGGTTTCAGATCACAATTGCTGATAATGGCGCGGGTATGACCGCGACCGAGATTGAACTGGCGTTGACGCCATTTGAACGGGCGGCGGAAAGCGGCGTATCCGATGTCGCCCATGGGGCGGGGCTGGGCTGGCCCCTGGCCAAAGCTCTTCTGGAACTGCATGGCGGTTATTTGCATATCTACTCCATAAAGGGGGAGGGAACCCAGATTACGTTGAACCTGCCTGCAAACCGTGTGATCAGCATCTCTGAGGGACGGGAGGCTGTGGAAAATGGAGTTCAGGAAGAGGTTCTTCCATCCCGGCGTAAATCCCTGCTGCGCACCCGTCGCAGCTGAGTATGAGATCATCGCCATAGCGTCATCATTTTTCCGGATTGCCCTTCAATCGGCGCAGAATTTTCCGGTTGAAATATTCCGAGGCGATCAGCGCCGCCGCAGCCAGCAGCAGGGACAGCGCCATCAGGCGGGTGGCGGCCGCCTCTCCCCCCGGGGATTGCAGCAATGCGTAAATGGCGAGGGGAAGCGTACGGGTTTCACCGGGAATGCTGGCGGCAAAGGTGATGGTTGCCCCAAACTCTCCCAGCGCCCTTGCGTAAGCGCTGATCATCCCGGCGAGAATGCCGGGGCTCATCAGCGGTAAGGTGACGCTCAGGAAGACTTTCACCGGAGAAGCGCCCAGCGTTCCCGCCGCCATTTCCAGCCTGGGATCTATGGCTTCCACTGATAGCCTGACACTGCGCACCAGCAGCGGAAAGGACATGATCGCGGCCGCCATCGCTGCGCCAGCCCATGAAAATGCGAGGCTTACGCCAAGATGTTCATAAATCCAGGCCCCAATAAAACCATTTCGGCCAAAAGCCAGCAGCAGCAAATAACCAGCCACCACGGGCGGCGCCACCATGGGCAGATGCACCAGCAGGTCCAGCGCGCTTTTGCCGGCAAAGTTCCGCCGCCCCAATAACCAGCCGATAGCGACGCCCGGAACGAGGCAGATGAGAATGGCAAGTCCCGCCACCCGCAAAGAAAGCAGTACGGTTTCCAGCTCGAAGGGAGAGAGAGAAAACATGGATCTATCTGCTTTGCGGGCGCCCTGCGCGGGTGAAGCCATAGTTCAGGAAAACCGCAATGGCCTGTTCAGAAGACAAGTATTTCCAAAGCCTTTGCGCGGGAACTTCGCTCTCACCCTTAATGATCGCCATCGGGTAAAGGATGGGCGCATGGCTTTCTCTGGGGAACAGCGCTGCGGTTATCACGCCCTGGTTTTTCATCTGAATGGCGTCGCTTTCATACACAATCGCCAATTCCGTTTCACAGCGCATGACCCAGTTCAGGGCGGCATGGACATTTTGCGTATAAATGGCGCGGGGGGCGGCGCTATCCCATAAATCTAACGCGGTCAGCGCTTCCCTGGCGTAAGCTCCCGCAGGAACCGACGCCGGATCGCCCATGGCGATGCGGGAAGTTGCAGATTGTCCGAGCACGCTGGCCACGCTGGCGCCGGGTTCAGGCGGCGCTGCGCAGGCGGCGGTTACCAGCGCGAGCCCGTTGCCGAGCAGATTCAGCCGGGTTTCCTCCTTGAGGAGTCCCTGCTGTTGC
>DMKG01000185.1:1241-16492 GCA_003454415.1 Alphaproteobacteria bacterium | reverse complement strand
TGCAGATGGTCCATCCATTGGGGATTCGCGGAAATGAAGATGGCGGCGGGCGCGCCTTGCGTGATCTGACGCGCCAGATCCCCCGAGCCGCCCAGCGCCAATACGACTTTTTCGCCCGTTTTTTTTGTAAAATCCGCGGCTATGATTTCCAGCGGCGTCTCCAGACTGGCGGCGGCATACAGATAAAGCGGAGTTGCGGCCAGGCATGCGGAACCGGAAACCATCGTGACCGCCAAAACCAGCGTGAACAGCCGCGATAAGGAAAGCATTATGGGGATGACGGCGTGCTGTTGTAACATTTCCTGATTCTACAGCATTGCAATAGCGAGAGGGAGAGGTAATGCGAACAAGTCTGATGCTCGGCGTGACGGCGGCCGTTATGGGGTTTGCGGTGGCGGCATCTGCAACAACACTGGAAGATGTGAAGAAGAAAGGCTTTGTCCAGTGTGGGGTCAGTCAGGGCCTTAAAGGATTTTCCAATCCCGATGACAAGGGGGACTGGACCGGCATTGACGTGGATTTCTGCCGGGGGATCGCGGCGGCGATCTTCGGCGACCCGGAGAAGGTCAAATTCACCCCCCTGTCGGCGAAAGAACGCTTCACAGCCCTGCAATCCGGAGAAATCGACGTGCTCTCGCGCAACACAACCTGGGCTATTTCCCGTGATACTGCGTTGGGGTTTGATTTCCGCGGCGTCACCTTCTATGACGGGCAGGGTTTCATGGTGCGCAAGAGCTCCGGCGTCAAAAGCGCGCTGGAACTGGATGGCGCGACGATCTGCGTGCTTATGGGAACCTCGACCCCGCTCACGCTGGCGGACTTTTTCCGCGCCAACAACATGAAATATGAACCCGTCCAGTTCGAAAAAGACGATGAAGTGGTGGCGACCTATGAATCCGGGCGTTGCGACGCCTATACCAGCGATCAATCCGGTCTCTACGCCAACAGACTGACGCTCAAAAACCCTGATGAGCACATCGTGCTGCCGGAAATCATCTCCAAGGAGCCTCTGGGCGCGGTCGTGCGCCATGGTGATAATCAATGGGGGGATATCGTCACCTGGACGCTCTTCGCCATGCTGAACGCGGAGGAATTGGAGGTTTCTTCCAGTAATGCCGAAGGCATGCGCGCCAGTGAAAATCCTGAAATCCGCAGACTGCTTGGAACCGAAGGCAAGTTTGGCGAAGGCATGGGGCTTTCCGATGACTGGGCGTTTAATATTATCGCCAAAGTAGGGAATTACGCCGAAATCTATGACCGGAATGTCGGGGAGAAGTCGCCGCTTGGCATTCCGCGCGGATTGAACGCCCTGTGGAACAAGGGTGGCGTGCAATACGCCGCGCCGATTCGCTGAAGCCCGGACATTCCTGGGCGATGGGGAAAAAGGCCATCTGGAATGACCCGCGCATCCGTGACTGGGGGGTACAATTCCTGGCTCTGCTGCTGGTTGCGGGGTTTATTCTTTATGTCACCTTCAATGTTGTGGACAATCTGGCGCGGCTGAATGTTGCGTCAGGGTTTGGATTCCTGGGGCATACGGCGGGTTTTGGCATCAGCCAGACTCTGATCGAATATTCCGAATCCTCCACTTACGGCAGGGCGTTTCTGGTCTCCTTACTCAACACCCTTCTGGTGGCGGGACTGGGTATTATCCTGGCCACGATCCTGGGGTTTCTGATTGGCGTCGCGCGGCTGTCGCGCAACTGGCTGGTGGCGAAGCTCGCCGCCACCTATATCGAGATCTTCCGCAATATCCCCTTACTGCTGCAAATACTGTTCTGGTACATAGCGGTGCTCAGCAATCTGCCTGGTCCGCGCCGCAGTTTTCACCTTGCGGATATGTTTCTGAACAAGCGCGGCCTTTATCTTCCGGCTCCTGTGGCTGAGCCGGGCTTCCTATGGGTGGGCGCGGCCTTCTTGCTTGCTGTTATGGCCTGTATTTTTCTGCGTGTAGCCTTGCGCCGCCGTCAGGAGCGAACGGGACGGCCAGCCAGGGCTTTGTGGCCCATGCTGGGACTGCTGATTGGCGCGCCCGGCCTTGTGTTCTGGATGATGGGCATGCCATTGCATTTTGAGATCCCGGAGTTTCGAGGCTTCAATTTTACCGGCGGGTTGCGGGTGATCCCGGAGCTTCTGGCGCTCCTCCTGGCGCTGTCGATATACACGGCGGCGTTCATCGCGGAGATCGTGCGCTCCGGCATTCAGGCGGTGAATTGGGGACAAAGCGAAGCGGCGCTGGCGCTGGGACTTAAACGCAGCCAGTCACTGCGCCTGGTGGTGATCCCTCAGGCGCTGCGCGTCATTATCCCGCCCCTGACCAGCCAGTATCTGAATCTGACCAAGAACTCATCCCTTGCCGCAGCGCTCGCCTATCCGGAACTTGCTTCGGTGTTTGCGGGAACCGTGTTGAACCAGACCGGACAGGCGATCGAAGTGCTCGCCATCACCATGGGGGTATATCTCAGCATCAACCTGATCACAGCGTTGCTGATGAATATGTATAACGCGCGTATCGCCCTGGTGGAGAGATGAGCTTTAGCCGCGCCACCTATCTGCCAGCCCGCAGACCGCCTGTATCGCGCGAGGGGGTTTCCGGCTGGCTGCGCCAGAATTTATTCTCTTCTCCTGGCAACACGCTTCTGACTCTTTTCGCGCTTTATATCATCTGGCTGACCCTGCCGCCTTTGCTGGATTGGGCGCTTTTTGACGCGGTCTGGCGTGGAGAAGGGCGCGAAGCCTGCCTGGCAGAAGATGCAGGCGCCTGCTGGGCCTTTGTCGTGGCGAAATTCGGTCAGTTCATCTATGGCCGCTACACGATTACCGAACGCTGGCGCGTGGATATCGTCTTCATTACCGGCGCGCTCCTGCTGGCGCTCCTGCTTTCGGAGCGGACCCCGGGGCGGCGCTTCATTGCGGCATTCGCGCTCTTCGTCTATCCGCTGATAGCTTATGTCCTGCTCAACGGCGGCATGTTCGGGCTGGAAGTGGTGGAGACCTCGCTCTGGGGAGGATTGCTGGTGACCCTGGTCGTGGCGGTCACCGGAATGGTGGTGGCGCTGCCTTTGGGGATTCTGCTGGCGCTGGGACGGCGATCGGAACTTCCGGCGCTGCGGTTCCTTTCGGTGATCTATATTGAGCTTTGGCGCGGCGTGCCGCTGATTACCGTTTTGTTCATGGCCAGTGTGATGCTGCCGCTGTTTTTGCCGCCGGGCGTGAATTTTGATAAATTGCTGCGGGTGCTGATTGGCGTCGCCCTGTTTTCATCCGCCTATATGGCGGAGGTGGTGCGCGGCGGATTACAGGCGATCCCGCGTGGGCAATACGAGGCGGCGGCGGCCCTCGGCCTGGGATACTGGCGGGCGCATGTGCTCATTATTCTGCCGCAGGCCCTTCGTCTGGTGATTCCAGGGATGGTGAATACATTTATCGGTCTGTTCAAGGATACGACTCTGGTCATGGTTGTGGGCCTCTTCGATCTGCTGGGCAGCGTGCAGGTGAATTTCAGCGACGCCAACTGGGCAGCGCCGCAAACCGCCGCCACAGGTTATGCATTTGCGGCGCTCATATTCTGGACAGCGTGCTTCGCCATGTCGCGTTATTCGATACGGGTCGAGCGCCGCCTCAACATAGGCACGAGGCGCGAATGAGTGAAAAGGATTCAGCGGATACCGTTATCGAAATCAGCGGCCTTAACAAATGGTTCGGAGATTTTCATGTGTTGCGCGAGATTGATCTGATCGTGCGGCGCAGCGAGCGAATCGTGATCTGCGGCCCGAGCGGATCGGGTAAATCCACGCTGATCCGCTGCATCAACCGCCTGGAAGAGCATCAGAGCGGCCGGATCATTGTCAATGGCGTCGAATTGAACAATGACCTGAAGCATATCGACCAGGTGCGCGCCGAGGTGGGCATGGTGTTTCAGTCTTTCAACCTGTTTCCGCATCTGACCATTCTTGAAAACTGCACCCTTGCGCCCATCTGGGTGCGCAGGCTGCCCAGGGCGGAGGCGCGGGAACTGGCGATGGGCTTTCTCGAACGGGTGCATATTGGCGCGCAGGCGCATAAATTTCCCGGGCAGTTATCCGGCGGTCAGCAGCAGAGGGTGGCGATTGCGCGCGCGCTGTGCATGAATCCGCGCATCATGCTGTTCGATGAACCGACTTCTTCACTGGACCCCGAGATGATAAAAGAGGTTCTGGATGTAATGATCGACCTGGCGCAGGAAGGCATGACCATGATCTGCGTCACCCATGAAATGGGCTTCGCCCGCACAGTCGCCAACCGCATCATGTTCATGGATGAGGGGCAGATTGTAGAGGAAAACGCGCCAGAGGAATTTTTCAATAACCCGCAGCATCCGCGAACCAGGGAATTCCTTAGCCAGATATTGAGTCACTAGCAACCTGCCGGGGCTTCCAGATAAACATCAGCTAAACATATGTCAAAAAAACCAACCCTGACCCAATTGGGGCGCAAAACGGCGGTTCCGGCTTCGCCAGAACAGGCAAATCTGGAACGCGCGGCCAATCCGCATCCCGATACGGATTATGTCGCGCGTTTCACCTGTCCCGAGTTCACGTCGCTGTGTCCCATCACAAGCCAGCCGGATTTCGCTTTTCTGATGATCGATTACATTCCGGGCAAATGGATTGTGGAATCGAAGTCGCTGAAACTGTTTCTGCAGTCCTTCCGCAACCATGGCGCCTTCCATGAAGATTGCACTATCGCCATCGGCAAGCGGATAAAGTCCGTGATCGCGCCGAAATGGCTGCGTATTGGCGGTTACTGGTATCCGCGTGGGGGTATTCCCATTGACGTGTTCTGGCAAACCGGGCGCGCGCCCGAAGGGGTGTGGATTCCGCCGCAGGACGTGCCCGCTTACCGTGGACGGCCATAGTATCTTAATCGATCAGCTTTTCTGCGTAGATTGATCTAAAGACTGGGCGTCAGCCGCACCGTGTCGCGGTCATCAATAGGGATGATCTCGGTCCGATCCTGGGCGAAGGGGGTGAAGCCCATGCGCTGATACAGGGGCAGGGCGCGCGGATGGTCAAGGGTGCAGGTCTGGACCTGCAGGCGCGTGGTTTCGGCGCGCCAGGCGATGCCGATCGCCTGCGCCAGGAGAAAATGCCCCAGCCGTCTGCCGATGAATTCAGGCATCAAGCCCAGAAAGACAAGCTCCACGCTGGGGGATTCGGCGAAATTCAGCTCGAAGAAACCCGCCGGCGCCCCCTCCACATACAGCACATAGATTTCGGTTTTCTCATGGTGGATGATGGCCGCGAGCTCCTCATCGGTGAGGCGTTTGCGGGTAACCCATGCGTAATCGCGTCCGACCATATGGTAGAGGTAACGGTAAAAATGCAGCGGAGGTTCCGCCACATGCAGCAGAGCGCAGCTTTTCAAAGGCGGCGGTACATGCAGCAGCGCCGGTTTGCTGTGCATTTCCAGAAAAGTGACTGTGGCGCGGAGGACTTTCTGCATCTGCCGACACTAGGTTTCCACCGGAAGATCGTTGCGCGCCCCCCATTCCGCCCATGAGCCATCATAAAGCGCAAGGGATTTATGGCCCAGCCGGTGGAGCGCGAGAAACACGATCGCCGCGGTGATGCCGGATCCGCAGGAGTTCACGGCGGGTTTCTGCATGTCTATACCGGCGGCGCGGACCTTTTCCCGCAGTTCCGTATCCGGCAGCATGGTTCCATCCGCCCCCAGCAGGCTTGTGTAAGGCAGGTTGATGGCGCCCGGAATATGCCCTGGCCGCACGCCGGGGCGCGGTTCGGGCTCCTGGCCTCTGAAACGCCCAGGACCGCGCGCATCGATCACCTGTTCCGCGCCGGTGCGCAGATTCTGCGCCATTTGCCCCACATCGCGCAGGATGAAACGGTTCAGCCTGGCGGTGAAGTGCCGCTCTCTCGGCTGCGGCGGCAGGTCGTCGATAAGGCGCTGTTCAGTCTTCCATTTGGGAAAACCGCCGTCCAGAACAGCCACATCCTCATGGCCCATGGCGCGGAACATCCACCACACCCGGGCGGCGCTGAACAGGCCCGCGCCGTCATAAACGATGATCTTGACGCCATCGCCCAGGCCCAGCTTGCGCACCCGGCTGGCGAATTTTTCCTGGGAGGGCAACATATGCGGCAACGGATTTGCGGTGTCGCATATCTCGTCGATATCAAAGAACACCGCGCCGGGAATATGGCCTTCCTTATATTCGGCCCTGGGATCGCGTCCCGATCCCGGCAGATACCAGGAGGCGTCAACGATACGGATGTCAGGGGCATTCAGATGAGCGGCAAGCCATTCGGTGCTTACCAGTGTATTCGGTACTTCAGTCATGGAAATTACAACCAGTCTGGAAAGGGAAGACGCTTACTCTTGAGAAAGGCGGGGTTGAACAGTTTGCTCTGATAACGGGAGCCAAAATCACACAGGATGGTGACAATCCTATGACCCGGCCCCATCTGTCTGGCGAGCCGCACGGCGCCCGCGAGATTGATCCCGGTAGATCCCCCCATACACAGACCTTCCTCGCGCAGCAGATCGAAGATCACGGGAAGCGCTTCCGTGTCGGGGATATTGAAGGCGTCGTCAACCGGCGCGCCTTCAAGATTGCTGGTGACCCGGCCCTGGCCGATGCCCTCGGTGATGGAATCGCCGGCCGCTTTCAGTTCGCCCGTCTTGATCCAGCTATGAATGGCGGAGCCGTCGGGGTCTGCGCAGGCGGTGACAATTTTGGGATTGCGCTCCTTCAGCGCCATGGAGACCCCCGCCAGGGTGCCGCCGGTGCCGACCGAGCAGATGAACCCGTCCACTTTGCCCTCGGTCTGTTCCCAGATTTCCGGGCCGGTCCCCTCATAATGCGCCTGCCGGTTGGCGGTATTGTCAAACTGGTTGGCCCAGATCGCCCCGTTGGGTTCCTTTTCGTTCAGCTCTTCCGCCAGCCGCCCCGAATATTTCACATAATTATTGGGGTCGCGGTAGGGAACGGCGGGCACCTCCACCAGTTTCGCCCCAGTCAGGCGAATCATGTCCTTTTTTTCCTGTGACTGGGTATCCGGGATGACGATCACCGTGCGAAAACCCAGCGCGTTGCCAACCAGCGCCAGGCCGATGCCGGTATTGCCGGCAGTGCCTTCGACGATCGTTCCGCCGGGCCTGAGGCGTCCGCTCCTGATGGCGTCGCGGATGATGAACAGGGCGGCGCGGTCCTTCACCGATTGTCCGGGATTCATAAACTCCGCTTTACCCATGATATCGCAGCCTGTCGCTTCCGACAATTTGCGCAAGCGGATCAAGGGGGTATTGCCGATTGAACCGGTCAGACCGTTTTTGATTTCCATTCAGCCATTATCGCCAATGGCGCAAATTAGTGCAAGTAAGGCGAGGTCAATCTCCCTGCAATAACAGGTCCCGGTTAAGCTCCAGCCAGAGAAGGGCGAAAGCGAGGGTGATATTGCCGATCCGGCCTTCTTGGACGCCCGCAAGGGCTGTTTTGCGGCCAAGCACAATCACGCGAATGTCTTCATCCTCATCGGCGCAGCCATGCACCCCACCAAACCTGGAACTGTCGGTGAGGGCGCAAAAATAATGAATTTTCTCCGATATACAGCCGGGGCTCTGGAAGAACGCACCTATGGGAACCAGCCGGTTCAGAAGGCATCCGGCCTCTTCCAGCGGTTCACGGCGCGCCACTCCCTCTGGGGTCTCATTCGTTTCGATACGCCCGGCGATGGGTTCGACAAGCCAGGAGGACAGGGGCCTTTGGCCTTCTGAATGGGCATAGGGGCCTGCGCGGAACTGTTCGATCATGACCACTTCATCGCGTATGGGATCATAGGGCAGTACGGCTACGGCGTCGGCCGAGATGAAGACCTCCCTGTATATGGGGGCGCTCCATCCCCCATCATAACGCCGGTGGCGGACGTGATAACGGTCCAGGGCGAAATACCCGTCATAGCGGCGCTCCCGCCCGATCAGTTCAACATCATCGGGGGTAAAGGGAAGCTCTGGCCAATCGGTTGCAGGCATGGGCGTTTTCCTGTGATTGTCTTTCATACCAAATGCCCGCTAAGGCTTTTGCGCTCGATCTCCTCCCGGATACGGGACTGCGTTTCAGCATCGAGCGGAAAATTCCACACCAGAAGGGTGGCGAGGATCTTAAGCGCTACAGGGACCGCGCTATAGAGCAGGGCAAGGCCAAGCAGCGCGTCTTCACCATTGGTTGTGGCCTGCGCGTCAAAACCGATTTTGTCCAGTAAAGGAAATGCAATCCCGATCGCCCCCGCCAGCGAGAGCTTGGTGGCCACCCCCCACATGGCGAAAAACAATCCAGTGCGTTGCTGGCCGCTCTGTAGCGTGTCCGCATCCACGACATCCGCCTGCATGGAATTAGGCAGCACCATGTCTGCGCCAAGCCCTAAACCGCTCAGCACGGAGATAATGAAAAAGGGAAGAAGGTCCTCCTGTCCGAGAAAGGGAACAAAGCTGAAGACGAGGCAGGACCAGAGCATGGAAACGCCCCATATCCGGTGCTTGCTGTATCGTTTTGCAAGCTCCAGCCAGAAGGGAACCGATACGACTCCGGCGGCGAAATAGACAAACAGCAGCAGATTCTGATATTCCGCCGCCCCCAGCACATGGGTGGCAAACAGCAGGAATAACGTCGCGGGAAGCGAGTTCGCAACCCCGTTCAGTAAAAACGCCGCCAGCAGAGCACGAAAGGGCTTGTTGCGCCAGATAAGCCGCATGCCGTTGCGCCAGGTGTTTTCGGCAAAACGCAGCACGGGGGTTTCAGGCACTTTGCGAAGGGCAAGAGGTATGCTGATGGGCAGCATGACGCCCGCAAAGATCACGATGCTGAACAGAGACAATTGGGGATCGCCTTCACTTCGGCTGCTCAGGATAAAGGGGAGAAGGGTGGCGATCAGGGTTCCAACCACCGTCAGGCCTTCCCGCCAAGCGACGATCAGCGAGCGTTCATGGTAATCCCCGGACAATTCCGCGCCCCAGGCGCTATGGGGAAGGGTGAGCGCCGATGACGCAAGATAGATGACCACGCTCCAGAAAAAGAGATAGAGACTCCCTGCCCCCGTGGGAGGCAGGCAAAGCATCACCGCGGCCAGCAGCAGAAAGGGCGCGCTTCCGCCAACCCACGGTTTTCTGCGGCCCCAGCGGGTTATGATCTTGTCAGAAAGAACACCGATAACAGGCCATGAAAAAGCGTCAATGATCCGCGCAAGGGTGAGCACCGTGCCAATGGAAGCCAGGCTGACGCCCAGCTCCTGAGCGTAAAATGGGGGAATATAGATATAGATGGGCACCGCGAAAGCGGCGATTGGCGCCGCGGGTAATCCATAGGCAAGATAGGTTGCCATCCCCAGCCGGTGATGGCTGGGGGGAGGGGTGGGCGAAGTGTCTTCCGGAGTGGGAGGCGTCACTGGCGTGCAAGCGTCATTTGCAGCACGTCAGTATTCTGGGATGCAAATCCGCCTTCGCAATAGGCGAGGTAATAGGACCACATCCGTCGGAAGCGCTTGTCAAAACCCAGCTTTTCGATCTCTGGCCAGTGACGGTTGAACCGTTCAAACCAAAGATGCAGGGTTTTCGCATAATCGCCGCCAAAGGACATGTGTTCGAGAAGAGTCAATCTTGCGCTGGTGATCTGATTCACCAGCTCATTAAAACTGGGCAGCATGCCGCCGGGAAAGATATAGCGCTGGATGAAATCCGCGCTGCGGCGGTAATTCTGGAAATTCTGCTCGGCTATGGTGATGAGCTGCAGTCCCGCAAGACCGCCCTGCTTCAGGCTGTCGCGCAGCTTGCCGAAATATTGCGGCCAATAGGCTTCTCCCACCGCTTCGAACATTTCGATGGAGACGATGCGGTCGAACTCTCCCTCCACGTCACGGTAGTCCTTGACCAGGACTTCCACCTTGTCATTCAGACCATTTTCACTGAAGCGTTGCCGGCAATACGCGGCCTGTTCCTGGCTGATGGTGATGGCGGTCACCCTGCAGTCGTATTCGCGGGCGGCGAATTCAGCGAACCCGCCCCAGCCGCAGCCAATTTCCAGAACATGATGCCGGGGTTCAAGGCCAATGCGCTCCGCCATGGCGCGATATTTGTTATTCTGCGCCTGTTCCAGATTTTCCCCGCCAGTTTCAAACCTGGCGGAGGAATAGGTCATGCTCTTGTCGAGCCATAACCCGTAAAATTCATTGCCCAGATCATAATGGTGCTCGATGTTACGGCGCGCGCCGCTGCGCGAGTTACGCTGAAAGACCGAGTGTTTGATGTATTCAATAAGATTGAACCACTTCCTGCCTTTTGCGGCGGCGCCAATGGACTGGTTGTTGTGCGCGATGACCCTCAGTAAGGCGCCGAGATCGGGGCTGTCCCATTGCTCGTCCAGATAAGCCTCTGCAAAACCGATTCCGCCGCCTACCAGCAGTTTTTTTGCAAACCCCCTGTCGTGTATCTGCATGATTCCAGTCAGACCTGGCGTCTCGCCGTCGAAGCGGAATTTACGCCCATCCGGCAGACCGATGATCAGAGTGCCGTAAACGATCTTGGAGACGATGCCCAACGCCGCGCGCATCCAGCCATTCAATCCGGGCACACGCAGGATCTCTTTTGCGGTCAGCCGGATGGCGCCGGCCGGCGCATTCTCAATGGACATAACCTCAGCATTCAGTGCAGTCATGCAAGGCTCCTTGATTATTCCGCCGCAGCAGGGCGTCTCCCTGCCAGTTTTGCACCTTTACGCCACAATCGCCAAGCCTCGAAATGAATGGCTGCGATCACTTTCAGACTCATCAAAGGATATAGGAAAAGCGCTTTCAGCAACATCCGATCGTTAAAGGGCTGTTGGCCGCCGGTAAGGGTGGCGATCAGTACTTCCCCTTCGGGCGCGTGTTCACGGATCATGAGAGACAGTTTTTTGCCGGGAAGTCTGAGCCTGAATGTGTAGCGCATATTCATTTCTATAAACGGGGAGACGTAAAATTCCTTGTTCCGCTGGTGGGTGATAAGCGTATCAGGACTATGGCGCCTGTCCAGCGTCACTACATAGGGGTGTTTTTCCCCAAAGGTGTTGCGCACCTCGTATATGAGCGCGCGCAGTTCTGCATCGGCGTCATAACAGAAAAACACCGTTAACGGATTGAATACGTATCCGAACATGCGCGGAAAGCAGAGTATGTAAAGTCTGCAATGAGGTAACGAAAGCCCGGCTTTCGCCAATTGCGCTTCAATCCATGGCCGTATGGGTGAACCGTCTGCGGCGCCGTGATCCCTGTCCATCACACTGAACAGGTTAAAACGGTTATGCGAGAAGAGGCGCGAAGACGCGGAAAGCAGATCCAAACTGTCAATATCGGCGAAAAGCGAGAATACACGATACACAAAACGATGGCGGAAAGGCCGCAGGCGGCAATGCATGACATGGCCGAAATAGAGGGCGGGAACGGGAGGTGTAGCCGCCCTGCTCATTCTGCCGCCTTCAGCAAGGGTGATGAGGACGTCCGCGCCCACGGTCTGACGAGACCGGAGATCTGCTCGGCCACTTCCAGACCGGAACATAACCCATCTTCATGGAAACCATGTCCCGTCCAGGCGCCGCAGAACCAGATATTGCGCGCGCCCTGTATTTGACTGAGCCGGCGCTGGGCGTCAAGGCCAGGCATGTCATATTGCACATGATCGAACGCGATGGCGGCGAAAGTCAGTTCCTCTGCGGGAGGGCGGATGGGATTCAGCGTGATGAAAAGGGGTTTTTCCGCATCAATATTCTGCAGTCTGTTCATCCAGTAGCTGACCGACATGGTCTGGCCTGTGCCCGCCCCAGAGATATAGTTCCAGCTCGACCAGACTTTTCGCAGACGCGGCATCAGCGCGGGATCGCGATGCACATAGGCGAGATTCGGCGCATAACGGATCCGCCCCAGAACGTCGCGCTCCTGCGCTGTCGCGTCCGAAAGCATGGCCAGCGCCTGATCCGAATGCGCTGCAATGATCACATGATCGAAATAATCCTTCTGCTCCTTACCGCTCCGTATACAGATTTTTTCTTTTTCCCTGTGGACACCCGTCACCGGCGCTCCCGTTCGGATGCGATGAGAAAACGGCGCAATCAGTTTTTTGACATATTCCCGGCTGCCCCCGGATACCGTGCGCCAGCGGGGCCGCCTGGGCGACATGAGCGAGTGGTTGTGGCAAAAGCTTACAAAACTTTCCGCCGGAAATTCCTGCATTCCTCCATTGGGCATGGACCAGATCGCGCCCCCCATGGGGAACAGGTAATGCGAACGGAAACTGGGTGAATAACCCCCTAAATCCAGATATTCCTTCAGGGTGCGTCCACGCATCACCCCATTGGCAAGATCTGCCGGCGCGGTCTTGTTGAACCGCCATATCTCCTTGATGGTGGACAGAAATTTCGGGCTGAAGACATTGCGTCTCTGGGCGAATACCTTGTCGAGATTTCCGCTTGCCCATTCGATGGCGCCCCCGCCGCTGCTGAGCGCGAAACTCATGTCGCTGGCCTCCGTGGCGACTTCCAGACAGTTAAACAGCGCCATCAGATTGGGATAATTCGCCTCATTATAAACAATGAATCCGGTATCAACCGGAATGCGCATCCCATCGTAATTTACCTCGATGGTGTTGCTGTGGCCTCCGATCCTGTCTTCGGCTTCAAAAACCGTTATCTCGTGTTTCCGGTGTAACAGCCAGGCCGCGCCCAGTCCGGAAACACCAGAACCTATAATGCCAATCTGCATGAACCCCCGATAATCCGCCAGCCCCTCATATTCCTGGACGGCAGAGCTTAAGTAGGGCCGCGCCCCTGTTTTGCCAATGCGCCAGGACGCGGCATTTGACTCCGTCAGCGATCAAGAAATAGTGATGCGCTCATTTTAACCTTAAATGCAAGCCCGCAGCCATGAAATCCACGCAGTCCGCCTGCGCCGCCATGGCCTGATGCAGGCGGCCTGAATGGTCGCGAAACTCCCGGGCTACCGGATTGTCCGGCACGACGCCAAGCCCGACCTCGTTGGAAAGGATAATGGCCGGGCAAGGACACGTTTGCAGAGCGTGAAGCAATTCTTCCGTAGCGGCGCCGATATCCATTTGCGCGTGCATGAGATTGCTCAGCCATAATGTCAGGCAATCGATCACGATGACCTGATCCGGATCTTTTACCTGCAGCAGGGCTGTGGCGATATGCAGAGGGATTTCGGCCGTGCGCCATCGCGGTCCGCGTTCCAGCTGATGGCGCCTTATACGCGCAGCCATCTCCGCATCGCCGGCTTCCGCAGTCGCAATATAGGTCAGATGAGGCGTTTCACCTTTCCCGGTCAGGGCGGCTTCCGCCAGCGACAGCGCACGGGCGCTTTTTCCCGAACGCGCGCCGCCCAGGATGAAATGCAGTTTCGCTGGCAGGCCAGTTACAGACACGATTCCCTCCCGCTTGAGGAAGTCTATCATGGGAGGGAGCGCAACTGGAAGAAGGCCTCAAATGGAGCGGTCGACCGCAATTGCAGAAACGGCGGGTTTGTTCGCGATTACATCTTTGGCGGGGCCGTTTCCACTGCGCTGATAGTTTGCAGGCGGCTGACGCCGGCGATTCAGTTCCTCGCCGACCGCTACGATCATGGCCTCACGTACAACGCGCGATCGTGTCAGGGCGCGGATATGTTCCGCAAGACACGCCTTGAATGCGTCCGCCACTTCGCGCAGGCGCGCTTTCTGCTCGGGGGTTGCGCCTGCCAGAAGTTCCGGTCGCATCTGTATGGCCCGCATCTCCTGGGCATAGAGCATGGAAAGCCGGCGTTTTTCCGTTTCGGTCTCGCGCAGGGCTGACGGGCGCCGCGTTTTCAGCATCCCGATTTCCTTCGCCAGAAGCCCGGTCAACTGCTGGGTAAGCGCGAGGATGGCTGCGACGCGCGAGGAAATGGAGGTTGTGCCAAGCGGATCCGCGGCCCCCATGTCCGAAGGGGTATCCGTTTGCGTGAGCGGCGCCGTGTCTTCCGTCAGGGCGTATTGTGACATGATTTACACCTGCTGCAGTTTGAGAATCTGTCTGTAAACACCATCCGCAAGACCGATGCCTCCGCGCTTTTCTATCGATCCCGCATATTCCTGATTCAGCAAAGACCGGAATACCTGCTCTCCTTGACCGCCGCCGAAAGGGCCATTTGTTTTAATTCCTGCGGTCATATGTTCGAGCATTTGGGAAAGAAACAGGTTCTCGAACTTTTGCGCCACGCGCCGGGCCTCGGTTTGTCCGGAAGGCCCCTCGACACGAGCATCGAGACGTCTGGCCAGACGCGCCGGATCGTCTTTCAGGAGCTGGAGTTTCAGCCCGTTCACGGGAAATGCTAGAGAGTCCGTCATTACATCACCTGAATTTCGGCTTGCAGGGCTCCCGCCGCCTTGATGGCCTGCAGGATGGAGATCATGTCGGCGGGACCGATCCCCAGGGCGTTCAGTCCGTTCACAAGATCTTCTAGGCTGACGCCATCCTTCAGAAGCGCCAGTTTTTTATCTTCACCCTGATCGATCTCGATATTAGTGCGGGGAACCACCTGGGTCGTACCCCCCTGAGAGAACGGGGCGGGCTGGCTGACCTGCGGCGTTTCCGTGACCCGTATCGTCAGATTGCCCTGGGCGATCGCCACCGTATTGATACGCACATCCTTGCCCATCACGATGATCCCGGAAGCTTCATCAATGACCACGGTCGCCGGCTGATCGGGAGTAATCTGCAATTGTTCGATGGCGGTGATGAGCGCCACCACGCCCCCAGGATAATTCGCAGGGACTTTCAGATTGACCGTGGACGGATCAATGGAGGCGGCCATGGCTCCTCCCATGCGGCCATTGATCGCGCCGGCGATCCGCTGGGAGGTGGTGAAATCGGGGTTGCGCAGGGAAAGCTTTATCTCGTTCATGGAAGCCAGTTCGAATTCAATGCTGCGTTCGACGATGGCGCCATTGGCGATCTTGCCATTTGTGGGCACGCCTTTGGTTACTTTGGACCCCTGGCCGCCGCCCGAAAAACCGCCTACGGTCACTGGCCCCTGCGCAACGGCATAGACTTCTCCGTCCGCGCCCATCAGCGGCGTGACAAGCAGAATTCCGCCACGCAGGCTGGAGGCGTCGCCCATAGCGCTGATCGCTACATCCAGATTGGTCCCCTGAGCTGCGAAAGGCGGCAGATTGGCGGTCACCATGACAGCGGCGATATT